>JALOOE010000646.1 GCA_025454565.1 Anaerolineae bacterium | reverse complement strand
ACCACATCTTGTGGCGCGGCGGCGTGCAGCCCGGCGAGACGGTCGTGATCCTGGGCGCTGGCAAACTGGGGTTGTCCGTGCTTGATGTGCTCTGCCACAGCGCGAATCCCGGCGTGACGATCATCACCGACGTGCAGCCCCTCCGGCTGGAGATCGCGGCCAAGCTGGGCGCCGACCACGCCATCCATGCCGAACACGATGACCCGGTGGCGCGCGTCGCCGAGATCACGCACGGCCTCGGCGCGGATTGCGTCATCGAGTGCGTCGGCCACTTCCACGAGATCGCAGGCCGCGAGGCGCCGCTGGCGCAGGCGGTCAAGATGATCCGTCCGGCGGGCCGCGTCGTGACGGCCGGGTTGGGCGAACAGCTTTCGGCGGTGCACTTCAAGACGCTGGTGCTCAAAGAGGCGCAGATCATCGCCTCACGCGTGACGTTGGGCGAATTCCCGCGCGCCATCCATATGATGAGCCGC
Organism: Anaerolineae bacterium; assembly: GCA_025454565.1. Lineage (GTDB taxonomy): Bacteria > Chloroflexota > Anaerolineae > CG2-30-64-16 > CG2-30-64-16 > JALOOE01. Next base: position 2,143 of record JALOOE010000646.1, on the reverse strand, counting down.
GGCCTGCTGCACCCCGAGCTGCTGGTCACGCACCGGATGGCCCTGGCCGATGCGCCTTCCGCCTTCACCCAGGTGGATCATGACGATCCCGGCACCATCAAGGTTGTGATGGACGTGCACGACGCCTAGCCGATATCTTTGCGGAGGCTCCTATGACGACTTACTTCACCACCGTTTCCACGGCGCACGGCCTGAATCGGTTGCCGTTCAACCCGTGCAAGCTGCTCGACTTCGCCTATCTCACGTTGCACGATGGCGAGCGGTGGGCTGCCGGCACAGGCGATCGCGAATTTCTTGCAGTGATCCTGGGCGGCAAAGGCGATTTTGCCGTGGCCGGCCAGGAGTTCAAGGGTGTCGGCGCGCGGCCGAACGTCTTCGCAGGCAAGCCCTATGCGGTCTATCTGCCGTGCGGCGTCGAGTACGCCATCACCGCGCGCGGGCGGCTGGAGGTGGCGCTGCTCAGCGCGCCGAGCGATCTGGCGCTTGCGCCCTATGTCATCGGGCCGGAGCAGGTCACGTCCGGGGTGTGGGGTGCGGCGAATTTCAGCCGCAACTACCAGCAGATCCTCACCGTGGCGGGCCAACCCGATCTGCCGGCGCGCCGGCTGGTCGTCGGCGAGACCTACGTCCCCTCCGGCAACTGGGCCACCTACCCGCCGCACAAGCACGAAGTGGACGATCTGCCGCGCGAGGCGTTCCAGGAGGAAATGTACTTCTTCAAAGTCAGCCCGCCCGACGGCTTCGGCATGGTGCGCTACTACAACAACGAGATCGACGCCGGCTACATCATCAAGGACAACACGATCCTCATGGCGCCCAACGGTTATCACACCAACAACAGTGCGCCGGGCTACACCTGCTATTTCCTCTGGTTCATGGCCGGCGAGCAGCGCGTGCAGGCGGTGTCGGACGATCCCGCGCTGAGCTGGGTGGGCCGCACAGTGCCGATGCTGAAGGCGTTGGGGCACTGAGGGCTGAGCCAGCCAACCCGCTCGCCCCGTACCGCAATCCGCCGGATTGCCGCCGCCCCGTACCGCAATCCGCCGGATTGCCACCATCCTGTACCGCAATCCGCCGGATTGCCGCCGTCCTGCGCTACAAGAAACTACGCCCCATCCAACATCTCGCGGACCATCCCGACCGCGTCGAGCCGGATCAGGTGACCGCGGCTCACCACGGACTCCTCGATCTCGCGCCGCTGCGCCTCTCGCGCGGTCTCGTCGGGCAGTTCGACGCGCTGCACGGCCTGCGTCCACACCTCATCGCGCCAACGGGCGATCATCTTGAGCACGAGCCACTCGTCGAGGCGGCCCAGGCTGGCGTCCACCGTCGCCATCCACGGCGAATAGCGCTCCACGATCTCATCTTGCACGGCGTCGATAGTGCGCCCGATGATACCGTTGATATGGCAATGATCGAGGTAGCGAGCGTGGCGCGCGTCGTCCGAGAGCGTATGCCATTCCGGCGTCAGCACATCGCCCAGGCACAGCACCAGATCGTAGTTGATGTGTGCGTTGATCCCCAGGAGCAGATGCTGCATCACTTCGAGATCCGGATCGCGCGCGGCATCGAAGGCCAGCCGCCACGCGTCCGGGGTGCTGGCGACCGGATCCTCATCACACTCCAGCGCAGCGAAGTAGTAGTCCGCGAACCGATCGAGCAGGCCACTCACCCAGGCCGGATCGTGGAAGTCGCCGGCATCGATGGCGGCCAGCACATTGCGCGTCATCAACGCATAGCAGCTCAGGAAAAAGGCGCGCCGGTCGGCCGCGCCCTCCCACTCGCGGATCAGGCCGGCCATGCGCCGCGTGACTTCGAGACGATCGGCCGGAGGCAGGTCGTCGGCAAACCACGCGGATTGTGACGCGTCGTGATCATCAGTCACGGAGATGTGCCCCACCTGCCCCGCGCCCACTGCTGAGCGCGGGGCAATCCTGGCAAACGGTTGAACTCCTACTTGTGAACGACGATGCTGCCGCCGCCGAGCGGTTGCTGCGAACCGTTGTCATAAACAACATGCTCGCCAGCTCCATCCTCATACCAGATCTTGATACGGAAGGTGTCGGGGCTGCCGTCATCGGCGGTGATCATGAACTTATAGGAGCCTTCGCCGTTGATGGTGCCGACGCCCTTGAACTGGGCC
>JALOOE010000645.1 GCA_025454565.1 Anaerolineae bacterium | reverse complement strand
CGCCAGATCGAGGATGAGAGCCGTCTCGTGGACGCAGAGCGACTGAACGAAGCAGCGGTGCTCGAAGTTGCCGCCCGGGAAGGCGCAGATGAAGCCATCATCCCAATGCGCGCACATCGCCAAAGACAATGCGTAGCGCGCTGCCAGCCGGAGCAGCGTCTTGTCTCGCAGCAGCAGTCCGGCGATCGCCGCGGCCGGCCCGTGGTGCAACAGCAAATGGCTGGTGTCTCGCTCCCGGCAGTAACGCGTATCGGTCCAAAAATTGACGTAATCGTGGATCATCTGCTCCGGGACAAGGCGCGCGGCGGCTTCGGCAGCGATGGTGTAAGGGGACGCGCCGTGCTGAGCGACGAACGCGTCGTGTTCGGCTCGGAAGGCAACCAACTCGTCGGCGTTGATCAGGATGCCGTAGCTCGGCGCAAAGGTCGGGTCGTAGTTCGGCGGCTTGAGATAGGTTTCCCATTGAGCATCAAACCGCTCGAACTGGGCGAGGTGGCGCGGCAGCAGCGCCGAGTTCTGCAGGCCGATCCAGTTGATCCAGCCGTTCGCCATGCCAGCATCCGCTGCGTCGAGTTCCAGGCTGACCTCCCCAAGCCGGAGAGCCCCTTGGAGATCGATAGCGTACTCCTTCTTCTCGGCGGGTGCTGGCGGCGCCTCGAACGCGATCTGCCCGCGGTCGGTCGTGACGGCCAGGTGCAGAATCGCGTTGGCCGGCGCCATGATGGAGATGATCAGCCGATCATAGCCGGTGGACTCCACGTCGAAGCGGCGGGACATGCGCAGCGCGGGGCCGCTGGCTGGCTTGCGCGCCCACTCGAACCCAGCGAAACACCAATTCTGGTAGACGCGCAGCCCGTGCTCGCCCCCCGGCTCAACCTGCCAGCGGGATAGCTCGCTCAGTTGGGGATCCCACAACGGATCGATGATGGCTTCCGCCATGTTGATGGGGGTGGGTTTCATAGCTTACTCACGTCGGATTCGCCACGAACGCTCCACCCCGGCACCGTTTCAGATAGTTCAGCCCATACACCTGCCCCGTCATCTCAAGCTCGCCGCGATAGACCGGATCGTGCCAGCCTTCGATGTCGAGCGCACCCTTGAACCCGCCCAGCCGGGCGGCGCTGATGACGTTTGTCCAATCCAGATCGCCAAAGCCCGGCGTGCGGTGATAGGCGAACTGCACCGGGCCGCCGATGCCGTACTCGCGGATGACATCCCAGCGGATCGTGGCGCACTTGCCGTGGAGATGAAACATGCGCTTGATCCATGTGCGGAGCTGCGGCATGGGGTCGATCAGCTCGCACATCTGGTGGCACGGCTCCCACTCGAGACCCAGGTTGTCCATCGGCACGGCATCGAACATCAGCTCCCACGCGGCCGGGTTGTGGGCGATGTTCCAGTCGCCGGTCTTCCAGTTGCCGCCCATCGGGCAATTCTCGAAGGCGATGCGCAGACCCTTGTCGGCCGCGCGCTGCGCCAGCGGGCCGAAGACCTCTTTGAAGCGGGGCAGCGAGTCGGGGAGTGGCTTGCCGCGCACCCGGCCGGTAAAGCCAGCCACGATGTCCGTGCCGAAGAGGTGCGCGTGGTCGATCAGCGCCTCCCAGCCCCGCAGGGTCTCGATGTCCTTGGCCTCGCCCTCCAGCGGATTGCCGAAGATCTCGACCGCGCTGATGACGGCGTCCGAGCCGGCCAACGCCTCGCGCACTTCGGCGGCAAGCTTCTTCAGATCGGCGCCGCCTAGAGTCTGCCAGAAGGTGATCGTGAAGCTCTCGAAGCCGTGCGGCAGGATCTGCCGGATATAGTTGGCGGTGTTCGGCCCGCCGTTGACGAGCGTGCCGATGCGGATGTCCAGTTGTGGGTTAGGCATATTGCCCTCCGATGACTATCTGAGTTCCATGTTGAACCTGAGTGCGGCATCTATCTCGGCTGGCCTGGCGCGAACTGTGTTCGCACAACCGAGCGAGTTCGGGACGTCGCGAACCGATTGTCGGGCAGACGTAGTAATCTGCCGGGCAGTCCGGTCGTGACACGGCTGAGAAAACACGCCCTACGCAGCGCGAAGCCGTGCGACCTACGTCAGGCGCAGCGGCAGCCGGCGTAGGCGTTGGTCCGTCAGCGCATAGACTGCGTTGGCTATGGCCGGCGCTACCGGTCCGATGGGCGGCTCACCAATGCCGTGGGGTTGGTCGTCGCCTTGCAGTAGCACCACTTCGATTTGAGGCGTGGCCGACATGGGGAGGATGCGGTAGGCGCCGAAGTTGGCCGGGCTGAGCACACCGTCAACCACGGTGGTCTCCTCCAGCAGCGCCGAGCTGACGCCCATGACCACGTTGCCCTCCACCTGGGCCGCAACGCCGTTGGGGTTGATGATCATGCCCGGATCCACGGCCGCCGTCACCTTGTGGACGCGGATCTGGCCGCCCTCCACCGAGACTTCGGCCACGTTGGCTACTACCGTGCCGAAGTCCACGCAGCAGGCGACGCCCCGGGCGCGGCCGGCGGGCGCAGGCATGTTCCAGCCGGCCCGGTCGGCTACGGCCAGCAGGGCAGCCCGCAGCCGCTCGCCGATGCTCCCCTCCGGGAGGTGCCGCAGGCGCAGCTCGATGGGGTCTACGCC
>JALOOE010000644.1 GCA_025454565.1 Anaerolineae bacterium | reverse complement strand
GCGATCAGGAGCGCCGCCAGGGCAATTCTGGCAGGCGAGATTGAACGATTCATGGAAGACCTCCTTCATGATGTATTTCAATTTCTGCAAGCAATTTGACGACATCGGGCGGACCGGCGATACCCACAACGCTGCCATCCGGTAGATGAACGTGGTGAGGAGCATTAGGCAGGTGTAGATGATGATTGACGTTATCCCAACGTTTAATGAGTGCTCCGGCAGCGTTCTGCCAATGGTAGGAATATTTCAGACGCGAGATCTGTCGTCCCATGCCCAAAGTGACATATTCGAACAACTCGAGTTGTCCTCCATCTTTGACATGTGCCCGGACGCGGAGCTTACCATCGATGGACGTGATCTCTCGCTGAAGCACAACGTAGCCTGGAATCGCATCACTCTGCAGAATGTCGCGTTCCAGACTCTCGAAGTAGGCGGTGATGCTGTCAATCACTCTTCTGTGCTCTCGCCTAAATCCGCAATCGCTTGCTCTAGGTGCTCGACCATCTCGATCGTGGCCGACCATTCAATGAAATTCATGTCATCGCCCAACTCACCACGCTCAAATCGAGGGTAGAACTCTTTAGACATCCACCCGTACTGGACTTCGAAATCCGCCATTTGGGATCTCAGACGTGCCCTCTGCTGCAGGAGTTTCTGACGTTCCCTTTGCAGTAGTTTGTCCAGGGTATTCTCGATTATCCAGTCTACTTGGCCTTCGGTGGTTTGAATGTATCTCTCCAGCCTTTGCACCTTTTCCAGCACCGGTATCATTTCGCCCTCCAGACAGCATAACACTCCCAAGGACTATAGATTATACCTCGAGCCATGAGTATACAGAAACCACGTTGACATGCAGCAGGTACGAGCTTATACTCTCATGCGAAACGTGCACGCTGCTTGAAAAGCTGCTGACCCGCTTCGCGCCGCACGACCCGCGCATCATCGTCGGGCCGCGCACCGGCGAAGACGCCGCCGTGTTCGATTTCGGCGACCGCTATCTGATCGCCAAGACCGATCCGATCACCTTCGCCACCAACCAGATCGGCTGGTACGCGGTCAATGTCAACGCCAATGACGTCGCGGTGATGGGCGGTGAGCCGCGCTGGTTTCTGGCGACGGTGCTGCTGCCGGCCGGGCAGGCCACCGCAGGGCTGGCCGAAGCGATCTTCGAGCAGATCCATGACGCGTGCGCAGCGTTGGGGGTCAGCCTGGCCGGCGGGCACACCGAGATCACCCTCAACCTGGATCGCCCGATCGTCTCCGGCACGATGTTGGGGGAGGTGACGCGGGAGCGGCTGATCACGACGGCGGGCGCGCGGATCGGCGACGCGGTGCTGCTTGTGAAGCCTGTGCCCATCGAGGGAACCGCGCTGCTCGCGCTCGAACGCGCCGCAGAGTTGCGCGCGCGCGGCTACAGCCCGGCGTTCATCGCGCGCACCCAGGGTTTCCTGCATGAGCCGGGCATCAGCGTGGTGGCGCCGGCGCGGCTGGCTGCGGCGACCGCCACGGTGCACGCGATGCACGACCCGACCGAGGGCGGCGTGATGACGGGGCTGCTGGAGATCGCGCGGGCCGCGGGAACCGGGCTGGCAGTCGATCTGGACGCCATCCCGATCCTGAGCGAGGCGGCGACCTTGTGTCGCGAGTTCGGGCTGGACCCGTTGGGCACGATCGCGTCGGGGTCGATCTTGTTGGCGGCTCCCGAAGCCGCCGCGCCGAAGCTGGTGGCAACGCTCGGCGCGGCAGGCTATCCCACGGCACGCATCGGCCGCGTGACCCGGCCCGAAGATGGGCTGGTCGCAACGCGTGCGGGCGAGCGCGTCCCCTGGCCGAGCTACGCGGCGGACGAGATCACGAAGGTGTTTGCGTGATGCGCGGGGCGGGACGAGTGAAACGTGATGCGTGAAACGTGAAACGTGATGCGTGATGCGTCATTACAATTACCACGGATCACTCGTCATGAATCACTTCGCTGCTTCGCCCTCGCTGCCCTCTTCGGACGGCGGGGTGGCCCGCTCGACCACCAGCTTGAGCGAGTGGGAGCCGAGCAGGAGCATCATCGCGGGCCAGAGGAGCAGCACCAAGATCGCCAGCACCACGCTCAGGGTCGTCAGCGCGGCCGCGATGACGACGATCAGCACCGAGAAGAGCGGGTTGGCGAAGGCCATCATGAGCGCCATTTTGATGGCGCCTAACACGCTTGGCTCCTTCATGCCGGCCAGGATCGGAAACGCGTAGATCTGGACGCTCAACCAATAGACGAGCAGCAGGACGAACAGCAGCGACAGCGCCTGGACGAACGGCTCAGGCCGCGAAACGTAAAAGAGCAGGTTGAGAATCAGGATTGCGGTCACGAGCGCCAGGATGGTGCTGACGCCCAATGCCCTTTTCCAATATTCGCGGAAGCCCTCGAAGAAGAAGCTGCGATCGGCGCGCAGCTCGCGCGCCACGCGATGTGTGACGTGCGCCAACGCGGCCGTCGCCGGTCCGGCCGGGATCGCCAGGATCGGCGCGAGCCACCACGGGCCGCCGATATAGAGCATGGGATAGCCCACTATAACCGCCAGCGCAAGGAAGAAGCCTCCCGTCAGCCACCAGAGCAGGCTCATGCCGATCAGCAGGAAAAGATCATTGTAAAGGCTGAGCAGACTTCGCCACGTAACCAGAAATGCGCGCATTGATACCTCTTCTTTTCGGTTACTCGTTCAACAAAGACAAAACCGCATCGTGGACGGCCCGGTTTGACAGCAGATTGGCATGAGCGGTCTCCGGCAGGACGGGGTTGAGCGAACGCTCCTCGGCCGGCGGCGCGCCGCGGAGCGTCAGATCGATGCGCTGCTCCGTGACATACGGATGCGGAGTCGAGGATGCGCCGGGGATCTCCCGCGCGCTGTGCGCCGGCACCGCGAAGTCGCCGAAGCTGGCCGCCCAGTCGAACAGTGTGAAGCCATCGGTGCGCCACCGGACAGCGATGCCGACCCGGATGTCGCCGTAGAAGCAGTGGCACGCGACCCCTTGCGGCATCGTGCCGGGCGTGTTCAGATCTTTCAGCAGCGAGCTATCTGGCAGCAACTGCTGATAGATGGGCGAATCGGTGAGCAGCACACGCTCCTGCGGCCCCGCCGTAACCGAGGCAGATGTCATGCGTGCCCGTGCCTCGACCTGCTCTTGACCGAATGTGGCTTCCCATTGCTCGACGGCGCTGGCGGGCAGCGCGGGGGCCAGCCCCAATCGTTCGAGGAGGCGCAGGAAGCGCCAGGGCAGCGAATCGCGCGGCGCCAGCTTCGTCAGCCTGAGCAGATCCACCCCGCGATGCGGTGAGCCGATGGTGATCAGCCGGCCTACGTTGCCGCGATAGATCGTCCCGAACTGATCGGACGACCGGCGACTCAGATAGTAGCGGCTGACGATCCCGCCCAGGCTATGCGCGATAATCGTTACCTGCGCCGGGCCGCCCTTCGCCACGGCATCCTGGCTCAGCCGATCCACGCTCGATGTCAGCAGATTC
>JALOOE010000643.1 GCA_025454565.1 Anaerolineae bacterium | reverse complement strand
AGCCCCTGCGGCGTGACGTGCCAGTGGAAGAGAGTGAGCGGCGCGCCCTGACCGTGCGGCACAACCTCCGGCGCGCCGTCAGCGCCAGCCTTGACCGCCACGCCCTGATAGTAGTTGAACGCGCTGAAATCGATGGGCTGGCCGATGATCTCCATGTCGCCCTGCTTGACCTGCGGCATCGCCTTGCCGAACACGGCGGCCGCTTCGGGCGGATACTCCTTGCGGTAGATCGGGTCGTAGAACATGTGCTGGTTCCACACCGACTTCTCGCGTACTGTGAAGGTTGCCAGTCGCGCCGCTTCGATATCCGCGGCGCTGTCGGTCGCAGGATGCGCGATGAAGCCCGTCGGTGCGGCGCCGATGACCGACGGCAGCTTGCTGAAACCGCGGATCACCTGCACCGCCTTGCCATGCGCTAACAGGCCGTTATGCCAGCCGCGCATCACCTCCGGCCAATCCAGCTTCAGCCCCGGCGCGTGGATGCCGGTCGAGTGCCCCAGGCCGATGAAGCACTGCTGCTCATTCAACGTCATCCAGTGCCGCACCCGGTCGGATAGGCGCTTGACGATCACCTCGGTGTACTCGGCGAACCAGTCGGAGCTGTAGGGGTTCAGCCAGCCGCCCCGGCAGAAGAGTTCGTAGGGATAGTCCCAGTGGAACAGGGTGATCCAGGGCTGGATCTTCGCCGCCAGCAGCTCGTCGACCAGCCGGTCGTAGAAATCGAGGCCCTTCGCGTTGACCGTGCCCGTACCGTTCGGGATCACGCGCGGCCAGGAGATTGAGAGGCGATACGCCTTCAGGCCGATCTGTTGCATCAGCGCCACGTCTTCCCGGTAGCGATGATAATGGTCATCAGCCACATCGCCGGTATGCCCGTTCCACACCGCGCCCGGTACCCGGCAGAGCATGTCCCACACCGACAAGCCCTTACCATCCTCATACGCGGCGCCCTCGATCTGATACGAGGCCGCCGCAGCGCCCCACAGGAAATCTTTCGGAAAAGTCATTGTATTCCTCCCCATGTATCTGCGTCGTCCGCGCTTTCCGCGTCATCCGCGTCCTATCGTCAGTTCGGCCAGGCGGTCCAGGTGTGGGCGCACCGCAGGAAACAGCCCCTGGTAGACTTCCTGGTACAATCGCGTATAGATCTCGTGACGCATCGGATCGGGCAGCTCAACATCCGCCTCCAGTCCGGTCATGCTCGCTGCAGCCTCTTTTGCGCCGGGGAAGAGACCCGCGCCGGCCGCCGCGAGGATCCCTGCGCCCAACGCAGTCGCCTCGGACGTGCGGCTGCGGCGCACCGGTTTGCCGGTCACATCGGCGATCATCTGCCGCCACAAGCCGCTGCGGCTGCCCCCACCCATCACAACCAGCGTCGCGATCGGCCGCCCGGTTGCCGCCTCGATCCCCTCGATACAGAGCCGCTGCTCGAACGCGATCCCCTCCAGGATCGCGCGATAGAAATGCCGGCGGTCGTGGGCGCCGCTCCAGCCCACCACGATGCCGCTCGCCAAGGCGTCCCAGTGCGGGCTGAGCACGCTGTTCCAGTAGGGTACCAGCATCAGGCCGGCCGCGCCGGGTGGCAGATCAGCGATCGCCGCATCCCAGGCATCCAGCCCCTTCAGGTCCTGGGAGGCCTGACGGGGCTCCAGCGGCTGCCCGAAGCGCTCCTGGAACCAACTGATGGTATACGTGCCGCCCATCAGCGCCGTCTCCAGCAGATACGCGCCGGGGATGCCGCTGTTGGTAGTGCGAAACGCACGATCGGCGAGGTAAATGTCGGAGTGAGCGCCCAAGATCACCGAGGTGCCCAGGCTGAGATATGCTGGGCCGTAGTCCGTGACGCCCGCGCCCAGCCCGGCCGCTTGCCCATCGCCCAACCCGCTGATCACCGGCAGGCCCGCGGGGAGACCGCACGCGGCCGCAGCCTCATCGGTCAGATATCCCAGCGTCGCGCCCGGCGGGTACAGCTCCGGCAACTGATCGGCGGTGATGCCGGCCTCGCGCAGCAGATCGGGCTGCCAGGCGTGGGCTCGCATATCGTACAGCCCGGTCGGATCGGCGCTGCCCCAACTCGTCCGAACCTGACCCGTCAGCCGCAGCGCCAGATATGCGTGGGTGTCCAGATGCCAGCGCGCTGCGGCGAAAACCTCCGGCTCATTGCGCCGCAGCCAGAGGATCTTGGCGATGGTCAGATTGCGGGAGAGTCGCTTGCCGGTGAGCTGGTGGAATCGGTCGCCGCCAATCGCCGCCTCGATCTCAGGCAGCAGCGATGCGGCCCGGTCGTCCATCCAGAGGATCGCATCACGCAGCGGCCGTCTATCGGCATCGACCGGCACGAAGGTCTCGCGCTGGTGTGCGATGCTCAGGCCCGCGACGCGACGTATGTCGATCCGTGCTGCGATCTCGCGCAGGACACCAGCCAGCACGTCCCACCAGGCGTCGGCGGACTGCTCGTGCCAACCGGGATGCGGCTGCGCCACGACATGCGCTCGCCGCGCGCCCGCCAGGGCCGCGCCGTCCAGCGCCCAGGCGAGCGCTTTCGTCGCCGTCGTGCTACAGTCGATACCGATGACCAGATCCCGCCGCATGGTGTCGTCCAGGTGCCGGTCACTTCGGAAG
>JALOOE010000642.1 GCA_025454565.1 Anaerolineae bacterium | reverse complement strand
CGGAGCGACACCGTGCCGGCAGCCGCCTCCTGATCGCCCACCACCGGCATGTAGGGCACCTTCATCAGTTGTGCGGCGCGAATCTTCGCATTCATGCGCTCGGCGTTGGTGTCTGCTTTGGCACGCACGCCGGCGCCGACCAGCCGTTCGGCGATGCCGGCCGCGTACTCGTTGTGCGCGTCGGTGATCGGGATGACCCGCACCTGTTCGGGCGCCAGCCAGACCGGGAAGTTGGCGGCATAGTGCTCGATCAGGAAACCGATCAACCGCTCGTGCGTGCTCAGCGGCGCCCGGTGGACGCACAGCGGTGTCTCCTCCGCGCCCTCCCGATTCGTGAAGATCAGGTTGAAACGGCCGGGTTGGGCGAAGTCGACCTGGTTCGTCGCCAGTGTGAACTCCTTGCCGATGGCGCTCCACACCTGCACATCGATCTTCGGCCCGTAGAAGGCGGCTTCATCGGCGACCTCGACGAAAGGCACGCCGCCGTTGCTCATGGCCCGGCGCACCATATCTTCGGTCTTCAGCCAGAGCCGCTCGTTATCCACGTACTTCTTGCCCAGCCCCTTTTTGTGATGCGTGCTGAACCGCATGACGTATTTCTCGATGCCGAACAGCTTGAAATACGCCAGATACATCCCGACGACAGCCATGAACTCCTGCTCGAACTGCTCCTCGGCGCAATAGATGTGCGCGTCGTTCATCTGCATCGAGCGTACGCGCAGCAGGCCGAACAGCTCGCCGCTCTTTTCGTAGCGGTAGCATGTGCCGTACTCAGCCAGCCGCAACGGCAGATCGCGATAGCTGCGCGGCCGGCTGCCGAAGATCTTGTGGTGCATCGGACAGTTCATCGGCTTGACGTAGTAACGCACCCCCTCCAGCTCCATCGGCGGATACATGCTCTCGGCGTAGTAGGGCAGGTGACCGCTGTGCAGAAAGAGATCTTCCTTAGCCAGATGTGGCGTCCGCACCCGCTGGTAGCCGGCCTTGAGTTCCATCTCTTTCGCCAGCTTCTCCAACTCTTCGATCATGATCCCGCCGTTCGGCAGCCAGAGCGGCAGGCCCGGTCCCACCTCATCGTCGAAGACGAAGATCTCGAGGTCCTTGCCCAGCTTGCGATGGTCGCGCTTCTTCGCCTCCTCGAGCATCTGGAGGTACTCGCTCAGCTCCTTCTTGTTGCGCCAGGCCGTGCCGTAGATGCGCTGCAACATGGGGTTGTGCTCGTCGCCACGCCAATATGCGCCCGCCACGGTCATCAACTTGAACGCGTCCGGCGGGATTTGGCCCGTGTGATCGAGGTGGGGCCCGCGGCACAGGTCCTCGAATGTGTCGTGCCGGTAGGTGCTGATGACGACCGGCCCTGCGCTCTCGTTGCCATACTCGTCGATGCCGCCCTTCGCCAGCCCGTCGATCAGCTCCAGCTTGTAGGGCTGGCCTTCGAAAAGCTGCCGCGCTTCGTCGGCGCTCACCTCGCGATAGGCGAACGGGTGCTTGCCCGCGACGATCTGGCGCATCCGCTTCTCGATCTCGGCCAGATCCTCTGGCGAGAAGGTGCGCGGGCGGCCCTGCGCGTCCGCGCCAAGATCGAAGTCGTAGTAGAAGCCCGTGTCGATCGCGGGCCCGATGGCGATCTTCGCGTCGGGATAGACGCCGAGCACGGCCTCCGCCATGACGTGCGCGGCGGAGTGACGCAGCCGATGCAGAAACTCGCTTGCTTCTTCGGGACTATATTTCTCGGCCATGATGGCCTCCTTGTCTGAGTGCTGAATGCAGAACGCTGAACGCAGAACGTCGAGCGGGTGATGTCACGCGTGCCGGGCACATCACCCGCTCATGAGTAACACCAACGTCGTCGGTTGTCTTGCCAGGCACGGCGATCACCCCCTTTCGGCCAAACAAAAATCCCCCTCGCTTTGGGGCGAAGGGGATCGCGGTTCCACCCAATTCGGCGCGCCTTTCGTTGGGGGCGTGCCATCTCATCGGCGCATAACGGGGCCATCCGGAGCATCATACTCTCGGCAGACAGCGATTTGCTGTTTGCCGATTTGAGGCGCTCACTCCCGGGGGGTTTTCGGTGCGCTGTTGCGAAGCAGGCTTTCAGCCGACGACCCGCTTTCTCTGGCGCTGCGACCGCACCTACTCGTCCCGGTCAACGCTTTATGCGATTCAGGTGGGCGGTAGAGGGTTTGAACCTCTGACCTCGGCGATGTCAACGCCGCGCTCTAGCCAACTGAGCTAACCGCCCGCTCAATGTCGAGTATATCCAGAACTGGCTGGTTTGGCAAATTCGCTACGAGGATCAGAAGCCGGTATAGGAAGCTGCGTGCTGGATGCTTGACGCGAATGTCCGACTTCCATTCACCAACGGAATCTAGCTTCCCCTTTCCGGCTTCCAGCTTCCAGCTTCCAACTTCAGCACCGCGTACAGCCGCTCTTTGGCATCTGACGGCAAATCCTCGTGACCGTAGCTTCGGTACAGGCTCACGGTCTTGCGCAACGTGTCGACCACGACGCGGCAATCGCCACAGTCGGCCATGTGCCGCTCCAGTTCGGCGCACAGCTCCGGGTCGAGCTCGCCATCGACGTAGTCGGACAGGCAGCCGAGATGCTCTTTACATTCGATGGCCA
>JALOOE010000641.1 GCA_025454565.1 Anaerolineae bacterium | reverse complement strand
GCGCTCCAACTCGTGGGCGATCTGCAGAAGATGCGTCCCCGCATCGATCAGCCGCGGCGCCTCGAGCATATAGCTCAACACCACGTTGAACGCCTGCTTATAGAGTGCGTCCACCCGGTCATCGGCGCGACAGACGGCTTCCGCCTCGGAGATGTTGCTTTCCCCCAGGGCATGTAGCGCTCGGTCAAGCATGTCCAACGATAGATCGCTGATCAGCGGCAGATCCCCCAGTGGGATCGACTGCGAGCCCTGATGCATCCGCAGGAAGACTCGGGCGATCCGCTTGCCGTGGTCGCCGACCCGTTCCAGATCGCTCGCGATGGTCAGCGCCGCCGCGATCCGGCGCATATCACGCGCCACCGGTTGTTCCGTAGCGAGCAGCGCATAGCACTGGGTCTCGATATCGTAGCGCAGACGATTGATCTCGCCATCCGCCGCGATGACCTCGCGCGCCAGGTCTACATCGCGATCCGCCAATGCCTGCATCGCGCGTGCGACGCCGCGATGCGCCAGGCAGCCAAGCCGGAGAGTGTCCTCCATCAGTTGCACGAGCTGCTTATCGAAATGCGTGCGCAGGCTCGACGCGATGCTCCCTGGGGCGCTTCCTCGAAAGTTGCTCACTGCGTTCACGGTCACCCCGCATCCTGTTCTGACACGATCTGATCTATCATTCTTGCCTGGCTACGGAAGCAACAAGAAACGCTTGCGCGCGATTTCCTCGCCCCGCTTCCCCATCTTTGCCATCATATCCGCTCCCTTTTAACGGGGGATTATCCAAGCGTTAAGCGGGGGTCAACGTATAGTTAAGATCCGATAACTTCGACCAAGCTCAAGAAGGGCTGATCGAGCCTTAAGCTCCTCTTCACAGTCCCTTTGTACGGGCTTGAGGTGACAGTGGTATAAACAGGATGGCCAGCAGTGCTAACCCCGTGCGAGAGGAACTGGAGATGAGGAGAGACGATCGATGAACTTCCTGCTGACAAATGATGACGGGATCGACGCGCCGGGGCTGTGGGCCGCGAGCCGCGCGCTGGCGGAGTTGGGGCGGGTCTTGATCGTGGCGCCCAATGCGAATTACAGCGGTTACGGTGCGGCGCTGCCACCGTCACGAGACGTGTTTTGTGAAGCTTATCCCGCCTCCGGCGCCGCGATGCCTGGGATCACTGCATTTTCATTGGCAGCGCCGCCCGCGGTCTGCGCACAAGTCGGGCTGAGCGGCGCGCTGAGCAAAATACCGATTGACCTCGTCGTCAGCGGCATCAATCATGGCGCCAACCTGGGCCACGACGTGCTCTACTCAGGCACCGTGGGCGCGGCGCTCACTGCGTATTTACTCGGCAAGCCGGCCATCGCGATCTCGCTGGATGCGAAACCGGGCGGCGTCGACCATTGGAACACCGCGGCGTGGTGTCTGAAGGAAATCATCAAGAGCCATGCCGCCGGCTCAGCCGCAGAGCAACCGCTACTCAATGCGAACATCCCGAACCGCCCCATCGGGCAGCTCACGGGCATCGAGATCACGAGCCTCGGCGTCACATCCTGCCTGGATAGATACACGATCTCGATGTCGCATGAGCACGCCGTGCATTTCGAACCAGGAGCCATGCCGACGACACTGGATGGTCCGGGCAGTGACGCGTGGGCGCTGGCCAACGGCTCCGTCTCTTTGACGCCCATCCGGCTCTTCCCTGATATCATGTACGTTTCAGCGGCGCAGGGTTGCCTCGACCAGATGCAATTGGCCGCCGCGTTTTGACTTCCTCGGGGAACTCTGCTATAGTACTGATCGGTTAGGCAAACGTTTGCGCAGTTGAATGTAGACCCGAATGAGCCACGTCTCCATTGTTGATATCGCCCGGCTGGCCCAAGTGTCGCCCTCGACCGTGTCCAGAGCGCTGCAGGACCACCCGCGCATCAGCCCGGAGCGCCGAGCCGAGATCCAAATGCTGGCCGAGCGGCTGGGTTATCGGCCCAGCCAGGTGGCGCGCGGGCTGGTGACCGGGCGCACGCGCACGCTCGGCGTCGTGGCCACCGACGTGACCGACCCGTTCGTCGCGGAGGTGCTGAAGGGCGCTGAGGCCGCGGCGCGGGAATCCGGCTACGGACTGCTCTTCGCCATGTCCAACCGCAGCCCGGTGCTGGAGATCGAGGCCGCCGAGGTGCTGCTCGACCACCAGGTGGACGGCCTGATCGTCATCTCCAGCCGTGCGCCCGAACAATATGGGGCGTTGGCGCGCGGCGTTGACCGGGAAACGGGGGTGTTGGCGCCATTAGTGCTGGTGAACAATGAACATGTCGGCGCGAACATCTTCAGCGTGCGGAACGATAACGAGGCAGGTGCTCGCGAGGCGGTGACCTACCTTCGCCACCTGGGGCATCGGCGCATCGCCTTCATCGCCGGGCCCGCGGGCGGGCGCAGCAGCAGCGAGCGGCTGGCAGGCTACCGGCAGGGCATCCTGGCCAATGGGCTCGGTCCGGCGCCGGAGTTGGTGTTGGCCGGCGCCGGACTGCTGGAGGATGGCCCCCGCGCCCTCGGTGCGCTCCTCGACGTAGCCGACCCGCCGACGGCCGTCATGTGCTACAACGATCTGGCGGCAGTCGGATTGTTGGCGGCAGCGGCTAAAGCGG
>JALOOE010000640.1 GCA_025454565.1 Anaerolineae bacterium | reverse complement strand
TATCGGCTACGGCGACCAGATCCAGGATTTCGAACATGCGGCAGCCCTTGATGTAGGCTGGACTGATGTTGCCGCATCCAATGATGCCGACAGGGACTTTTGCGACCATGTGATGACTCCTTGCAGATATGGTAGGGATCAGGAAACAGGTGTCAGGAGACAGGGATCAGGGGACAGGGATCAGGTGTCAGCCCATCTCCGTCTTCCGTCCTCCGTCTATCGTCTATCGTCCGTCGTCAAACAACCTCTTCCCACGACTTGTACACCTGGTACACGTTTTCGGGTCGGCCACCCGGACCGAACTCGCATTGCGCGATGCACCCACCGTCGCGCCAGAGCGCATCCTTCACGCGCCGGACGGCCCGGTCGATGTCCGCCAACGTGCCCGACGGCAGAAGGTATTGGCGGTCGATCTCGCCCCAAAACGTGATCCTCCCGGCGAACTGGCGGCCCAACGCCTCGATGTCCATCGTGAATAGCTGACAATTCAGCGCATCGAGGCCCAGATCCACCAGGTCGCCGATGATCGGCGTGATGAAGCCGTCGGAGTGCATGAAGATCTTCTTGCCGTGGCGATGGGCGATGTCGATGTAATCCTTGTAGAGCGGTTTGAACAGCCGGCGCCACATCGCCGGCGAGATCAGCAGCGCTCGCTGCGCGCCCCAGTCGTCCATGAAGGTGAGGGCATCCACATCGGTCTGCACCCAGATTTCCAACTCCTTCATATAAAACTCGTGCAGCCGCTTGAGGAACGCCAGCATTTCGGGCCGGTCTTCGCCCAGGTCGGTGTAGAGGTTCTCCGAGTTGCGGTAGAACTGGAGACGCTCGAAGGGGCGTGGACAGGTGCCTGCGATGACGAACTTGTCTGTGTTGCGGCAGAACGCGTTGACGGCGGTCACATCTACGGTGAGCAACTCTTCGGGGAAGCGCACATCGCCCACGCGATCCCAATCCGGCAGGGCGGGCGCCTTCACTTCGCCGTGAACCCCGGCTTGCACGTTCACAAAGACGCAGCCCCACTCATCCACGAAGGTGCCGACCATGTAGGGATCGCCTTGCTTCACCGGCTTGCTGCGCAGAGAGGACGGCGCGCCGACGATGTCATCGGGGAAGCGGTGCTGGATCTCCGCCAGCTTCTCCGGATGATTGTTTTTGGCCCACGGTAGCGTCCACAATTGTCGCGGCACGCGCGCCGGGGAGCGAAACTCCAGTGTTTTCTTGACGAGATCGCGCGAGGTCATGTGCGTCTCCTACGGTTGTAGCGCCCAAATATCGAGCCGTTCCGCCACCGGTTCGCCACCGAGGGCGTACAGTTCCAGCCCCGTGCTGCCCGGCGATGGGAAGATCAGGTCGGTGATGACGGCGCGACCGCCGCCCCCGAACAGCTCAACGGAACAACGATCGACGAAAACGTGCAGGCTGATCCTGTCGGCTACGCTGGTCAGCGCCGCGGCGTGGCGATCCGGGAAATCGGGCGAGAAGCTGGCATCCCCGGCATGCGTCCGGTCGACGAAGAGCCGCTGCGCGACGGCGTCATACCCGACCACAGTCGCCTCGCCGTCACCGCTGCGGACGCGCAGCCCGACTTCTGTAGCGCCGGTCAGCCGGAAATCGGCAATGATCTCCAGCGCATCGCCGGCCATGCCGGAGGCTTGAAGCTGGCGATTGGTGTCGGCCACCGACAGGCCGGCGCGGCCGAAATGATTGCAGCGGCAGCCGGTCAGCTCGACTACGGGCCGCTGGACGAGGCGCAGCCCTTCGGGATAGCGGCGCAGCGCAACCGAACGCGGAACCGTCATGGCGCCACGCCAGGGCGATGTCGGGATGGTGTTGGCGTAACGCCAGTTGTTCATCCAGGCCAGCCACAGACGGCGGCCATCCGCCGCGGGCACGTCGGACCAGGACTGCACGGCGTAGAAATCCATCCCGTGATCTGCCCAGAGCGTCAGATCAGGCGGATTGTCGTTGACGAACTGGATGCCGTCGAACTGGCCGATGAAGTACTGGCCGCACAATCCGTGTGGGAGATTGCGCGGGCCTACGTCCACTTTCAGCACCCATCGCCCCGAATTCTGTTCTCCCTCAATAGAGAGCGGAAACAGATCCGGGCATTCCCACTCGCCGGCCGTCGATCCGGCCGGCCCGAAGTCGCTGAGATGCTCCCAATGAATCAAGTCCGGCGAGCGATAGAACCGGACGCGCTGCTGATCTGCCAGCACCGTGGCCATGATCCAGCGTCCGGTAGCCTCGTGCCAGAACACCTTCGGGTCGCGGAAGTTGCGCGAGCCGATGGCGATGACCGGGTTGCCGGCGTACTTCCTCCAGGTGCGGCCCGCATCGCGGCTGTAAGCGATGTGTTGCGTCTGCTCAGTCGCGCTGTGCCCCGTGTAGATGGCGATCAAGGGAGGGATATCGGCTGTACCAAAGCCACTCGTATTGCGCCAGTCCACGACCGCGCTGCCGGAGAAAATCATCACCCCATCTTGACTGACCGCATGCCCCCAGCACATATGGCCCCAGGAATCGCTGAAGGGGTTGTGCTGGTAGAAAAGGTGATACTCGCCCCGGTAGAACACCAGCCCGTTTGGGTCATTGATGAAGTTGGCCGGCGGCGTGAAGTGATAGCGGGGGCGGTAAATATCACGTGTGCTCATGATGACTCAGCGCGTTGAGGGGTCGATTCGTGTGAAGCGTGAAACGTGAAACGTGAAACGTGAAACGTCAAACGTGAGGGTGCGCCCATGCTGTTCGGACTTCACGCATCACGTTTCACGTTTCAAGTATCAACATCAGTCTCACGCCGCAAGGTTCGTCAGTCGTTCTCCAACAGTTCCAGCGTGGCGCCCAGCTTCTCGATCCCGTCCACATACGCGTAGCGCCCGCCCTTATACTCGCCCTTCTGCACCAGCGGGATCCCCTGGCCCTCCAGCAGCGCCAGCTTTTCGCCCATCCCGTCGATGCGGAACGCGATGTGGTGCAGGCTGTCGCCGTGCTGGTCGAGCTGATCGCCCCACGTGCTCGGCCGGTCGATCGGCTCGATCAACTCCAACGAAACCTGGGGGCCGAGCTTGAAGAAGGCCAGCTTGGCGCGGGCCAGGGTGGGCTGCCCCTTGTACTGAGCTTGGCTCTCTTCGTAAGGGCCTGTGACTCGTATTTCCGGCACTGGCACGCCCAGCAACTCGGCCCACGCGCGGGCCTTCGCTTCGATGTCGCTGGTGATGATCGCGACTTGCGTGACAATAGTGGTGCCCAACAATGGCTCTGGCATGGGATGATCCTCCGCAGCATTCGGGATGGGATGAGAGGCGAGCTCGAGCGCGCGTCTCTCCGGTCGTCGGTCGTCGGTCGTCGGTCGTCCGTCGTCCGTCGTCCATCCT
>JALOOE010000639.1 GCA_025454565.1 Anaerolineae bacterium | reverse complement strand
CGACGTGCCGGAATCGGTCAGCAGGTCGATGTAAACGTCATCAGAATGCAGTAGAAAGGTGTTGTAGCCGGCCTCGACCATGCGCTGGGCGCGATACTCACGCGTCGTCCAGCGCGTCATCTCGACCATCTTGATCTTCCAGGGCTCGGCCCACGATTGCTTGGCTGCATCGCGGATGCGCGTGCGTTTTTCTTCTGCCATGTCGTCCACTCCGATCATAGGGGAATGTGCTCAGTCGTCGATGACTGAGCCAGCAGCGATTCTAGCACAGAGCCGCAGGGGGTGCAATGCGCACGGGATACTTTGCCGGCAGGTGTGATGTAGATATGATGGCAATGTCAGTGAGACGGGCTTGCCACCGTGTGCTATCATAAGCGATGAAAGGCTTGGTGTGGAAAAGATGAAGGCGCTGAGTATGTCCACAGAACTGAGGACTCGGAAAAAGGTCCGGGCCTTTGCCCGGCAGGCACACCTCGCGAGTCTCAATAATGAAACGCTGTTGGTCGCGCCGGAGACGGCCGGCTTGTTGGCGACCTATTTGCAGGAAACCTTGGCTGTGGCTGAGGATCAGGCGTGGTTCTGGTCGAAAGCATGGCAGGCCGCCGAGCGAGAATCTGAGAACGATCTATCGGCTGAATGGTACCAAGCGTTCGATACCATGGAAGATCTATTGGATGATCTGGGTTGGCCGCAGTGAGATATGTTCGCACGGAAACCTTCAGAAAGGCCGCAGCCAAGCTACCGAGCGAAATCCAGGAGAAGGCGGCCAAAGCATTCTTGCTCTTCAAGGATAATCCGCGACATCCCTCATTGGGGGTCAAACGCATCCAGGGTCTTCCCGATGTTTGGGACATCATTGTCGTTTTGACATCTGTTACCTGAATCAGGTATACTCTGTCCATGCTGTACGTTCGTACTGGTCATTCCATCCTCCCTCTGCCTCGTGTCGCGTCTTGGGCGCGCCGCCATTAGTTCAGCGCGCCTATCGTCCGGATTGTTATGCAAAGTTACAGCCGTAGGCGCAACCCGCCTGCGGCTTTTTTCTTGTTTGACCTTTTCGCATCACGAGGCAGCCATGTCCACGGTACTACTCAACCTGACCGATATCTCATACACCAACGTCAACCGTCCCATCCTCCATGAGCTGAATTGGGAAATCCAGGCCGGGCAGAAGATCGGTCTGGTCGGCGCGAATGGGTGCGGCAAATCGACGTTGCTGCGGCTGATCCTCGGCCAATTGATCCCCGATACGGGGGGCATCTTCCGGATCCGCGAGCTGACGATCGGCTACCTGCCGCAGGATGCACGCGCTATCGTGGAGAACGGCCGCGCTCCGTCCGGCGCCCCGGCTGAGGCCGTGCCGACCGTCCTGGAGACAGCCCTCTCCGGCTCACCGGAGATCGCCCGGTTGCGCCACGCCCTCACCGTTTGCGAAGCGCGGATGGGCGATCCGGCAATCTATGCCGCGCCGAACCGCCTGACCCGGGTCATGGAGGAGCATGAGGGTCTGCTGCACGCGTATGAAACGGCCGGCGGTCTGACTTACGAGAATCGCGTGCGCTCAACGCTGCGTGACCTGGGGTTGGGCGACGAGACCTTCGACCAACCGCTGGACACGCTCAGCGGCGGGCAGGCGAAGCTGGTGGGCTTGACACGGCTGCTGGTCTGGAAGCCCGATCTGCTGCTGCTCGACGAGCCCGACAACCACCTCGATCTGGCGGGCAAGCAGATGGTCGAAAAGCTGGTGGCGAGCTACGAAGGCGCCGTGATCATCGTCTCGCATGACCGCTATCTGCTCGATCAGGTCGTGGACCGCATTGCGGAGTTGGAACGCGGCCAGATCAGGGTCTGGCTCGGCGCCTACTCCGAATTCGCAGTCAACAAACAAATGGCGATGCTGCGCCAGGAGCAACTCTACAAAGCGCAGCAAAAACGCATCGTCCAGATCGAGACTGCGATCAAGCGCTTCGAGCTCTGGGCCAGCATTGTGGTGGACGAGCGGCACGCGCGCCAGGCCCGCGCCCGCTACAAGATGCTGGACCGTATGGATAAGATCGAGCGGCCCAGAGAACAGGGCCGCATGAAGCTGGAGTTGGGCGGCTGGCGCGGCAGCAATAAGGTGTTGGAGATCGGTGGCCTGGCAAAGTGGTTCGAGGATATGCAAACCGGCGCCCCCAATATCGTCCTGGACGGCGTGGATCTGACCATCTGGCACGGCGAACGCGTGGGGTTAGTCGGGCCGAACGGCGCGGGGAAGTCGGTGTTGTTCCGCTGCATCCTGCACGCGGCCGGCCTGGACGGCGAGCCGCCGGACGACGGCATCATCAAGCTCGGCCCCAGCGTGGCAGTCGGTTACTATGCTCAACAGCACGAGACGCTGCGCGACGACTGGACGCTGGTGCAGGCGATCCGCGATCTCAAGCCGATGTACGAATCGGACGCGCAGGCTTTCCTGCGTCGCTTCCTGTTCGACTACGACGCGACGCAGAAGCTGGTGCGCCAGCTCAGCGGCGGCGAGCGCAGCCGCATGCAGCTTGCCCGGCTGGTGCTCTCAGATGCGAATTTCCTGCTGCTGGACGAGCCGACCAACAACCTCGACATCCCGTCGGCTGAGGCATTGGAGGCCGCGCTGGAG
>JALOOE010000638.1 GCA_025454565.1 Anaerolineae bacterium | reverse complement strand
CCGCGCAACGCTTTCAACAGTGCGCCCTTTCGCAAACGCCAGGGGTAGGGGAAAAACTTGGTCGCTACGATTGCTTTCTGACCGCTCTCGCGAATGAATCTGCCGAGGAACCGGTCCGACTTGCCCCAGCCATAGATTTCGGCCGTGTCGAAAAAGGTGATGCCGGAGGCCAGAGTCGCGTCGAAAGCGGTCTTCAGATCGGCCGCGGCGTACCCCTTGCCGTAGCCCCAGACCATGCTATCGCCCCAGGACCAGGTGCCGATGCCGAGCGGGGTGACGCGAATGCCGGTGTCGCCGAGGCGAACGAGATCGATAGAGGATGCGGTCATGGATAGACTCCTGCCTTCAACGTGAAGATTCACGAATCGCGTGCTCTTCCAGCGAATAGGGTTCGACAGAATCGACAGCCCGGCGCGGCAGACTGCGCATCACCGCCCCGGCGACTCGCATCCCGCCGAGCGCCACCGCCAGGACGGATTGGCCGGGGAAGATGCTGTCGCCGACGAGCCACAAGCCCGGCGCCACCTGTGGCGCCCACGCGCGGAAGAGGTTCGTCTGCGGGAACCCTCCCACCCAGCCCAGGCTGCGATGGGTGAAGCGCTGAAAACTCACCGGCGTGCCCGGCATGATCAGCCTGGCCGCGCCGCGCAGTCCCGGCAGCGCGATTTCGGCAGCCGCCAACAACCGCTCAGCATACTCCTGTTTGCGCGCGGCATATGCTTCGCGATCGTGCTCGAACAGACGCCACCACGGCGCCAACTGCGTATGTGTGCTGATCGTCAGGGCGCGCTGGCCGGCGGGCGCGCGATCGGGATCATCCGCAAGGCTCAACGACAGGAAGACGCTGTTGCCCTCGCCGAACGGTTCAGCCACAAGCGCCTGGCGGTGGAGCGGCGCATCCGGCGGGAGCACCGCTTCGTCCAGTCCGACATAGGCCATGAACGCGCCCCAACCATCCTGCGGGAGTTGCGCCCCCCGAAGCCGCTCCGGCGCGTGTACGCCCAGGAGCGATGCGGCGTCCCACGGCGGCAGGTTGAAGATCACCGTGTCGGCGGTGAAGCCGGCGCGTTTCTGCGTTTCTACGCTGAAGGAACCGTCCGCCTGCCGGTTGACGTGCGTCACGCGCTGGCGATAGAGCACCCGACCGCCGTGCCGGCGCACCGCTTCGGCCAGCAATGCCGCGACGCGCCCCATGCCACCGCGCACATGGGCCACGCCCCGGCGCGGCATGTCCAGCGCGGCCGCGCCGTAGAGCGCATTGGCTCGCTCGCTCGTCACCTGCGCCGAGATGAGCAGTTGGCCGTCGATGTAACGCCGCAACGTTTCTGGCATGTCGCGCAAATGGCTGGCGAGCGGCCGGAAAGCGTCCAGGGCCAAGATGGGCAGGCGAGTTGGAGCCGCCACGGCGGTTTCCAGCCCGCCCCCGGCGAGCTTGAGCGCCTCAGATGCGCCCTGCGGCGGCCACGGGACCCCGCGATCGGTCAATGCCCACAGCCGATCGGCCGTCTGCTCCTGCCAGCGCCAGAACGGCTCGGCGGCCGCGCCGAAAGCCGCCAGCCGCTCCTCCCGCCAGCGCGCCGGATCTGTCCAGCGCGTGATGGTGACGTCGCCGGGCAGATGGACGGCCATCGCCGCCTCAGCGCGCTCGACCGGCCAGGCCATGCCGAGAGCCTCGCCCAGGCGTGTCATCCCGCCCGACGGGTCGAATCCGGCAGCGAGGGTGGCGCCCGCATCAAAACGATACCCCTGGTGGAAAAATGTGCCGGCGCAGCCGCCGGGATAGACGTGCGCCTCCAGCACGGTCACGTCCAGCCCGGCCTTCGCCAACAGCGCGGCCGTCGCCAGCCCACCTACCCCTGCGCCGATTACGATAACTCGATTCATGGCTCAGCTTTCAGCTTCGATCTGGCAGCTTCCACTATCCGCCTGGTCTTCCAGCCGCGATACGCAAAGAGCGCCGGCATGCCGATCCACATCAGCAGGCCAAGCGGGCCCCAGAAGAGATGGCGTTTCAGCCCGGCCTCGATCTGGTCGTCCACAACCGTCAGATCATCGGTCACGCGCACGAAGGTGTGGCGATGCGCCCAGTGCGCGAATGGGCCGCGCACCTGGCGGTCGGTGAAGCCGGACTCGGAGGCATCCTCGATCCGCGCCACCCACCTGAGCGGCACCGGCCCGGCCCAGAGCGTGAAGTCCATCTCGTCGCCGCTGGTCAGACGCGCAGGCGCCGCATGCACCCGCACGATCATCGGCGGCGGCGTGATCGCGGGCATGCTCGCGGAACGGCTGTGGAACTCAGCGACGGCTGCCTGGGACGCATTGACGCGGAAGGTGTGGTGGTATTTCATCCCAGCAGATCACGCAACGCGGGCTCGGCCTCCGTGAAGCGGAAACGGAAGCCCAGGTCGAGCAGTCGCTGCGGAACGACGCGCTGACCATCGAGCAGCACCGATGCCACCTCGCCGAACGCCAGGCGGAAGGCAAAACCCGGCAGCGGCAGCCACGAGGGACGACCCAGCGCCCGGCCGATGGCTCTGGCGAGGTCCGCGTTGGCGAGGGGCTGAGGGGCGGTCAGGTTGAACGGGCCGTTCGCCTGCGGATTCTCGATCAGGAAGCGGATCGCGGCCACCTCGTC
>JALOOE010000048.1 GCA_025454565.1 Anaerolineae bacterium | reverse complement strand
TCCATCCCGCCGATCTCCGCTGCTGTGCACAAGGTTGCTATTACGAGTTTCCAGGAGGTCGAAAAATGGCTGTTGCGACCCCGCGCTCAACCCGCCACCTGGAGCGGTTCCTGGGCGGCCCCTGGCCCTTCATCCTGCCGGGTGTAGTTCTGTATCTGGCGCTTAGCATCTACCCACTCTTCTATCAGTTCTACCTGGCGATGACGGACATGCAGGTCACGTCACTCGCGGGCGCGCAGTGGATCGGCCTGGACAATTTCGCTTTTCTGTTCAGCGATTCCCGGTTTCGGGAGGCGCTCCAGTTTACGTTCATTTTTGTCTTGATCACCGTGCCGCTGCAATATACCATCGCTTTTGCGCTGGCCTTGCTGGTGGATCAAAAGTTGCGCGGCCGGATCGTCTTCCGGCTCACCTACATCCTGCCGCTAGCAATCTCATCGCTCATTGTCGGCTTGATGTGGCGTCTGTTGATGCATGAAAGCGCAGCCGGGTTCATCAATGCTTTCTTGGAGCGTTTGGGGCTGGGCACGCTGCCCTTTTTCAGCAATCCACACTGGGCACGTTTTTCGGTTATCTTCGTCAATATTTGGGCGAGCGTCGGATCAACGATGATCTTCTTATTGGGGGGCTTGCAGACAATTGACCCTGAACAGATCGAGGCCGCAACCGTCGATGGCGCCAACGCCTGGCAGCGCTTCTTCCTCATCAAGCTACCACTCATGCGCGAGATTTCGAGCTTGGCTTTGATCTTCATGTTTGTCGCCACGTTTGGCATCTTCGAGAAGATCCTGGCGCTCACCTTTGGCGGGCCAGCAAATGCGACCTTTACGATCGGCTTCTACATGTTCGTCACCGCGTTCGGCGCGCGCGGTGCGGCCGGGGCCACCGCCGGGCTGCTGGGTCGCGCCGCGGCGATGGGCGTGGTGATGTTCTTCGTCATCATGGTTTTCGTCCTGCTGTATCTGCGCATGATCCTGTTCGAGCGCGAGGAGGCATAGCCGATGACGACGAAGGCTGCTGAGCGTTCATCCCTGAACGCCCCGAAGCTCGCCAGGTCAGCCAATCGCGGCCTGCTCTATGCGGTTGCCATCGTATCCACGCTGATCTTCATCTTTCCCATCATCTGGCTGATCAGCGCATCGGTCAAGCCGAACGTGGATATCTATCGCGCACCGCTCAACCTGATCCCTAGCAAGCTGGATTGGACGACCTATGAAAAGATCTTCAAAGTCACGCCGATCGGCCGCTATTTGGTTAACAGCTTCCTCTACGCGCTGGGCGGTTCGCTGATCACGATGTTCTTCAGCATCCTGGCCGCGTACGGTCTGTCGCGCCACTACTTCAGCGGCAAGCAGGCGTTTCTCGCCTTCCTGCTCATCGTTCAGCTTGTCCCGCAGTTGGTGCGCATCGTGCCGATCTACGTCATGATGAGCACGCTCGGCCTGGTGAACACGCAGTTCGGCCTGATCTTGCTCTACGGCGTGGGCGGTATCGCCTTCGGTACCTGGTTCCTGAAGGGCTACTTCGACAGCATCCCCAAAGACCTGGACGAGGCAGCCTGGATGGATGGCGCCAACAAGCTCCAAACCGTCGGGCGAATCCTGGTGCCGATGATGGTGCCGGGGCTGGCGGCCTTGTTGATCTTGCAGTTCATTGGGCACTGGAACGACTTCACGACGGCCGCCGTGATGCTACGCATCCCCGATTTACGGCCACTCACGGTCGGCATTTACACCCTGATCGGCCCCGACGAAGCCGACTTTCGCTTGCTCTCCAGCGCCGCGTTGGTGAACATCGTCCCAGTGGTGATCGTCTTCGCCTTCCTACAGCGCTACTTAGTCGCCGGTCTGACAGCCGGGGCGGTGAAGGGGTGATCTTCCGGGCCTACTGATCGCTAGATTGATTCGTTATGTCGGTCGCAAAACGTGAAGCATGAAACGTGAGAAAAGGCCGGGGTTCTTCACGCATCGCGTTTCAGGGCCGAGTATTACTTCTTGGGCTAGTTATCAGTAGTTCGCGTCTCCACGTGTACGCGCTGCGCGTCTGAAAGCAACTCCATGATCCGCGACATCTATCTCGTCCATCATTCCCACACCGACATCGGCTACACCAACCATCCCGAGACGGTCATGGCGAACCAGCGCGCCTACCTGCGCCGCGCTATGCGTCTGGCAGAGAAGCATGCCGGCAACCTTCAGCCGTTCAAATGGACGGTGGAGGCGCTACTGACCTTGGAGGATTTCCTGCGCACAGCTTCGCCTGCCGAAATCGAGCGCCTGCAAGCGTTACACCGCGCCGGGCTGATCGATTTCGGTGGGCTATGGGGCAACTGGTCACCGCTAGCGGACGTGCAAATCCTGGCTGAGACGATCGGCGTGGCCGCGCGCCTGCGACGAGAGTACGGCTTCGCCATCGAGTACGCGCTCAACTGCGACGTGACCGGCCTGCCGTGGGGCATTGTCGAGTTGCTCCTCGACGGAGGATTCCGCGGTCTGGCGATGGCGATGAACCGCACGATGGCGCGCGACCCGCAGCCGCGGCCACGCGGGTTTTGGTGGGCCGGACCCAGCGGGCGCAAGCTGCTCACCTGGCATGGTGACCACTACGGCATCGGACAGCACTTCGGCGTGCCACGCGTCAAGACCAGCGCCGGCTGGGTGATGGATCTGGAAGCGTCCATCCCCAAGCTGCGAGGCTACTTGGCCGGGCTGGAAGCGCGGCGCTACCCGCACGATTTCGCCTTGCTGCAGATCACCAGCACCTTCATGTATGACAACGGTGGTCCACACGAAGACCTGGTGCACTTCGTGACGGATTGGAACGCCCGCGACGAAGCCCTTCCGCAGTTGCGCATGGCGACCCTGAAGGACTTCTTCGACCGTCTGGCGCAGGAAACCGCTCTGCAAGCTCAGAGCGGCGATTGGACCGACTGGTGGACGCAGGGCTTCGCCGCCAGCAGCTTCGAGACAGCGCTTGGCCGGCAAGCGCACGTGCGCTGGTTCGCGGCGCGCGAGCTCGGCGCCTTGCTGAGCGGCTTGCGCCCGCCCTTCACACCTGACCCGTCCGACGAAGAACACGCCTTGCGCAGCCTGGCGCTGTTCGACGAACACACCTGGGGCATGGATGAAAGCGTCACCCACCCATCTTCGCCCAACACCCGCGGGGCGCTCACCTACAAGTACCACCTGGCGTACGCGGCGAATGCAGCAATCACCCGACTGGCGCAGGCTGGTCTGCGCGACCTGGCGGCGCGGCTGCCGCAAAGCACCGAGCCGCGCGTGCTCGTCTTCAACCCGCTGCCCTGGCCGCGCCGCGCGCCGCTCTATCTGCCGCGCGTGTCGAGCACGAGTTGGGCGCTGCCCAACCTGGAGCGCAACTTGGAGCTCGCCGCACCGCATGCGGGTGTGAACCTGGGCGTGGACTACGGCCAGGTTGATCTGCCTGCCGGCGGCTACGTTACCGTGCCACTGCGCACCGCCGGGCCGGTCTCACCACAGCCGGGTTTTTCCCTCGAAGGCATGGCCGAGGTTAAGGCACCGGACTTCATCCCCGCCATCGCGCCCGGCCTCGCCGCCACGACCGGTGTGACGAGCGATGGCTGGACGCTGGCGAACCGCTTCTACGCCCTACGGCTCGATCCCGCCAGCGGCGCCATCGTCAGCCTGGTGAGCCAGACGGACGGCCGCGAATGGGTGGATCACTCCACACCGTGGCGGCTGGGCCACTACGTCTACGAAACCAACCGCTCGCCGCGCGGCCGCCGTGACATGCAGATCACGATGGCGGCAGGGGCCGACTTCGACCGCCAACCCTTCCTGGCGCCGCGGCGCCGCGGCGCCGACAGTGTGCTCGACTGCCGGTTTGTGCCCGGCGTCGGCAAAGGCCGCCTGGCCCTGCGCCTGCAAGCGCCCGGCGCGCACGATCTGCGCTTTCAGGTCATCCTCTACGAGGAC
This sequence comes from Anaerolineae bacterium, assembly GCA_025454565.1. Taxonomy (GTDB): domain Bacteria; phylum Chloroflexota; class Anaerolineae; order CG2-30-64-16; family CG2-30-64-16; genus JALOOE01. The sequence continues at coordinate 5,095 of JALOOE010000048.1, read as the reverse complement.
GAGCCGTGGATTGACCTGATCTACGATCTTGACAAGCTGGCCGTCACGGAGCCGGAATCGGTCTACGTGGTCTTCCCGCTGGCGCTGGCGCAGCCCGCCGCGTTCTACGATACCGCCGGCGCGGTCGTGCAGGCCGAGGCCGAACAGTTGCCCTATGCTTGCCGCGACTTCTACTTCATCCAGCGCTGGGCTGCGCTGAACGACGGCAATCGCGGGGCCACACTGATCTCGCCCGAAGCCGCGCTGGTGCATTTCGGCGGCTTCACCAATCACCAGTATCGCCCCCGGCTGGAGATGGGCCAACCCAACCTGGTGAGTTGGCTGATGAACAACCATTGGATGACGGCTTATCCCGCCAGCCAGCAGGGGTGGACGCGCTTCACATACCGGCTCATCCTGCACACTGGGCCGTTCGACCGAGCCGCGGCTGCGCGCGCGGCCGCCGAGTTCTGCGCCCCGCCGCTGTGCGGGCCGCTCATCGACCACCCCGCCGGACTTATGGAGCGCGCCTTTGGTTTCGCTCCCCACCTTCCTCCTTCTGCCAGCCTGCTGCGCCTGGAGCCTGCCAGCGTGCTACTGGCTGCCGCTCGCCCCATCCCTGGCGGACTGGAACTGGTCCTGCAGGAGACCGGCGGCCGGTCTACCGCCTTTTTGCTGGAGTTCGGTCTCAGCCTGCCCCTGCGCGCCCACTGGCTTGGTAGTGATGGTCAGGAGAGCGATGGCTCCGAGCTGACTGTGCAGCAAAACCGCGTGCAGGGGATGCTGGAGGCCAGGAGAACCCGTTTTCTGCGCGTCGAGTTTTCTCAACCTACTTCTTCGCTCGGCTTGGGCGCAAAGGGATCATCCTGATGTCGCTCGATTTCAACTGCACCATCTCCGAAGAAACCCTGCACGCCTATCTATCCCGCGCCTTGTCGCTGTGCAATGAGCTGATCTCTCCCACCATGGAAGATGATCTGCGCATGATCGCCAACCTGAAGGCCTTGTTCTTGGGCCGCGCCATTTACCCTTTTGAATGGGTCAACTGGCAGACCGGCTATGATGGCGATGAAGCCGGGATGCACGCCCGCGCCAAAGATTTCATCGATCGCTGCCATGCCATTGACCCCCATATCATCGTGCAGGGCATCTGCGCCGAAGCCACCTTCCCCTGGGTCAACCTTATCCCTGTGCCGGCCTGGGTGTTTGAAGAATTTGGTCAGCCGGTGGAGGCGCGGAGTTTCTGCCTGGAAGATATGCTGCACCCCAATAACCCGCCGGCCTATGTGTGGGAGAACCAGGATCTGAATGCCTACGTGCTCGACCTGGTGCGCCCCGAAACCCAGCGCTGGATGTACTACCGCTGCCGCACGCTCATTGATGCCGGTTGTGAGGCGATCCACATGGGGCAGCCCCACTGGTACGCCGAACACGATCGCGGGGCGCGAATTCTCGAGCATCTGCTGCAGCGGGTGCGCAGCTATGCGCGCCGGGCTGCCCGCCGCGGAATGGTACTGCTGGATGCGCACACCCACGGCATCGCACGCAACCAGCACCTATTGTTCGATTTTCACGCCCGGCCCATCTCAGCCGTCTCCTGGCGCGAAAAACCCTACCGCATCATCTTGCAGCTCAAGGGCAGCAGCATGGGCGGAATTTCTCCCAGCGGCTGGTCTTGCCGCTCCTTGCCTTACCTGATCGAGATCGACAATTGGGGCGGGTATTCCATCGCCCCGGCTGATTGGCATGACCTGGATAAGCGCGCGTCGCGTCGCTGGGGCTGGGATGATATTGCCTGGTTTGCCCACCAACCGCGCTCCGAGCGCGACCACTTTTTGCAGTATGCGGACCACTGGCTGCGCCTGCAAGACCCCGTCGCCCATTTTCAGATGCCGGCGCGCCGCTTGCTGCACCACGCCGCTATCATTACTGCGGATGGCACGCGCATCACCGATTATCACGCCAACCGCTCCTCGCCTGCCTGCCCCCTGGGCTTTGACCAGGAAGATACCATTGCGCGCCTTTGGGCTGAGCTTGATCCGGACTGGCTTGGCGCGTGGGACAGGCGCCTGAATGGGCGCCAGCCTGCTCTGCAGACATTCCTGGGACAGAATGTACCCGAGCCGGTCGTGCTGGTGGGAGAAATCCAGCGCGTGCTCGGCGGTCAACCCGGCGATACCGTAAGCCCTTACAGCCGCCTGATCCACCAAGGCGCCGGCCGGTTTGAACTGGCAGCCCTGATACCGTGGGCGGGCGAGTACCCCTTTACGGTGGCCCTGGGCGGAACCATGACGGAGGTGATCAACCAGGGAGGACGGCCCGGCGGCCGCCCCTTCTTGCTGTGCTTGCCTCAAGATAACATGCGCGTGCGTTTCAGCCTGGATTACGAGCTTAAGCGGCTTCAGGCGATCGATGATGCGGGAAATTCCTTGTTGAAGCCGGAGGATTGACCTGTTTGATGTCTCTGAGCCTGTCCACCCTTGAAGAACTGGTTCCACGGGTTCTGGAAGAAAACGCGACACCCGGCGCAGCCGTAGCCGCCTATGACCGCGCCGGCGAGATCTTCTGCCGGGGCTTCGGTTCGCGTGACGCGGCCGGCCGGCTGCCGGTGGACGGCGACACGCGCTTCGCCTATGCCTCGATCAGCAAGACGATGACCGCGCTGACCGCCGCCGCGCTCGTGCACCGCGGCGCGCTGACGTGGGAGATGCGCGTGCGCGACCTGCTGCCTGATTTCCGGCTGGCCGATCCGATGGCGGCCGAGCGCTGTACACTGCGCGATCTGTTCTTGCACCGCAGCGGGCTGCCGGCCTGCGATCTGATCTTCTGGCGGCGGAACATCGCGCCGGAGGATGTGCTCCGCATCGTGGCCGCTACGCCGCACGCCCGCGAATTCCGCACCGCGTTCCAATATCAGAACCTGAACTTCGGCCTCATCGCGCTGATGCTCCAGGCCGCGACGGGCAAAGACTGGCACACCCTGGTGCGCAAGCTCCTGTTTGAACCGCTCGGCCTGGCGTCGCTGGCGACGACCACCGCCGACCTGACCCGCGACGACAACTACGCCCGACCGTGCGGCCCTAACGGTTTCACCCCCGTGCGCGAGCTGCCTTTCATGGAGCTGTACGCCCTGGCCGCGGCCGGCGCGGTGAGCGGTTCGGTGCGTGATCTAGCGCGCTACGGCCAGATGATGCTGCGAGATGGCGCGGGCGTGATCCCGCCTGCAGCCCTCGCCGAATGCACGCGGCCGCAGGTCGTCAACGCGACCGAAGTGTGGCCGGAGCTGCGCTTCTACGGCCAAGGGTTGGGCTGGATCACCCAGGTCTATCGAGGCGAGGTTTGTTGGTCGGGCGCGGGTGGGATGGACGGCTATACCAGTCACATTTACGTGCTCCCCGGCCGCGGGATGACGGCCGCCGCACTGTGCAATCGCACGTCGGCCTGCCCGGCCCAGGCGTTGGCGCTCGAGGCGCTCGACCGCGCGGCCGGTTTCGAGCCGCGGCCCTGGCTCCACCGCTACACCGAACAAAAGCGTGGCTTTCGTGCGGCCGCGGCGCAGCGCCTGACCGAGAAGCGCAGCCGCCTGGTCGCGTCGAGCGGCCGGTCGTTGGAGGAGTACATCGGCCGCTACGCGCATCCGGCCTTCGGCGACTTGATCGCCACCGTCCAGGATGGCGACCTACGCGTGCGCTACTACTCCTTCGACGCGTATGCGCGGCCCTATGGTGGGGATGCTTTTGCGCTGTTCGACGCCGACGACCTGCTCGAAATGGATGTAACTTTCGCAGGCGGGGGGCGCATCGAGCAGGCTGCCTTGCCGTTTTGCCACGACTTGCCCCCGGTGATTTTCAAACGAGGAGTCTAGCATGACCACTTTGATGCCAGTTGTCTATGACATTCGTGACTATGGCGCATCCGCCGCCGGCTTGGCTTCGCCGGGCATCAACGCCGCCGTGCGCGCCTGCGCGGCCGCGGGAGGCGGCACGGTGTTTGTGCCACCGGGAATCTGGCGCTGCGGCACGATTGAATTAGCCAGTGGCATACGCCTATACTTGAGCGCCGGCGCGACGCTGCAATCGAGCCTGGACCTGGCCGACTTTTATCAGGTGGCGGGCATGCTCCACGGCAAGGCGTTGATCGCTGCGTATCGGTGCCAGAATGTCTCGATAACGGGCGATGGTTGCATCGATGGGCGCGGGCCGGAATTCATGGATTGGTCGCGCACCTTCCCGGCGCAGGGGCGCTACGATGAGTCGAACGAGGGCGCGGCGTTGCCTCGTGAGCGCGTTGACCGCCTGGTGTATTTTGACCAGTGCAACAACGTGTGCGTCAGCGGTATACGCCTGCGCGAGGCTGCGTGCTGGTGCCTTAACCTGGTGGGCTGCGAAGATGTATGGTGTACGAACCTGGCCATCTTCGGCCACGAGCGCATTCCCAACAACGATGGCATTCACCTGTGCTACTGTCGGCGCGTCACCATTCACGGCTGCCACATCCATTCCGCCGACGACGCCATTGCACTGACCAGCGAGAAGGGTGGCAACAGCGATAACGACGCCTTGCACTGGAGCCAAGAGGAAATGCGCAACCCGCCCTGGTGTGAGGACATTACCATCAGCGACTGCATCCTGCAGACACGCGGCTCGGGGGTGCGTATCGGCTTTATGGACGACTTTGTGCGCCGGGTGCGCATTCACGATTGTCTCCTGCCGGACTGCCACCGTGGATTCTTGGTTTCGGCGCGCAACAATGGGCGCGTGGAGGACGTGCTGGTGCATGACTGCTGCCTCTCGGCGCGGCTGTACGCCGGAGTGTGGTGGGGCGGCGCCGAGCCGTTTCAGGTTTCGGCCATGGGCGCCGGCAATGGGCGCATCCGCAATATCGAATTTCGCGGCATTGACGCCGAGAGCGAGCACGGCGCGGTGCTGTGGACGGACGCGCGTTTCCCCGTTTCGGACGTGCGCCTGCACGATTGCCGCATCCGTCTGCAGGCCAGCCGTCACGCCGCCACGTTGGGCGGTTATCTCGACTTACGCCCACGCAGCACCGAGCGCGATATCCCGTCGGGCTATTTCAAGCACGAGATTCCCGGCATCTATGCGCACCGCATCGCCGG
>JALOOE010000637.1 GCA_025454565.1 Anaerolineae bacterium | reverse complement strand
GTGACGACATCGTCGCCCGCATCGATGACCTCGCCCGGCACAAGATCCGGGATGAAGAGATGGCGGATGCAGGCCGCGCGCTGCTCGGCAGGTGCCAGCATCCTGTCGTGGCGGGCGCAGTGCCAGCCGCCGTCAATTGGGGTTGCATGCAGGCAGGACCGACAGGTCAGGGCCGCACCACCGCCCTCATGGCAGGCACCGTGGTGATCGCAGAACCGGCACTCGAACCAGGTCGGGTCCTCGCTGATCCGTGCCGGGGGATGCTGGGCGAAGATGACCCGACCGGCTTTTTCGAGCAGGCGTTCGGCCATCGCGCCGTCGGCCTCGATGCGCTCGCTATGCAGTGTATCGGTGTCCTTGCAGACGGCGACATAGAAGGCGCGCGTGATGCCCGTCAGGTGCATGTAGACCTGCATCTGCGCGGCATGCTGGGGCTTGGATGCCACCACCCCTTTGGCAGTCAGATCGGCAAAGCTCCTGGCCGAGTGCGTCTTGAACTCCAGCACATGCCAGGTCTTCGGCGCTTCCAGCAGCCCGATGGCGACCCCGTCGAGCGAGCCCCCGAAATGCCCGCCATGGGCCTCGACGCGAAACTGGCGACCAGTATCGGGATCGACTTCGAGCACAGTGGCACCGGTGGCGCGCAGGTTGCGGACCAGTCGATCCTCTTCCAGCTGCCCGGTCTCGAAAAGACGCAGCAGGCGTCCGGAATGATGGGACGGTGTCACCCAGCGGAAATCATACCAGAGCGCCCGGGCGCAGGATCTGCCGATGATTGACGCGCCAAGATGATCGCGAAAGCCATCTCCCTGGCGGGCCTCGTAATCGGCATGGATCGCCATCAGTGTGGGCGTCGGGGCGGCAGGAAGATCGGCCATCACAGACACTCCCGTTCGCTGCGGGCCTGTGCCTCGGCCAGAATGCCGTTCCAAGTGTCCGGGTCGTGGCGTTCGCGCAGCACGCCGATCAGGGCATCCTTCAGCTTCTCGCGGCGGCGGCGACCTGTCCCCTTGGCAAGCAATTCGGCGCGCTCGCGGCTGAGATGGCGCAAGGCGGTTCGGGCCCGGTGAAACCAGTCCGGGTCGATGGGCTTGTGGCCCCGCTGACGCGCCAGATCGGCGGTTGCGATCTGGGTGCGGATCTTGGCAATGGCGTCATCGAGGTCGATCATCCGGCGCTGGTCGGCAGGCAAGCCGGGATGGATCACGGCCGCGGGGGCCGCGTTGGCAAGGTCAGTCATGGGAGTTTCCTCAGATGGGGTTGCGCACCGCCCCGTCCGTCAGGAGGACAGGGTGGCGCGGCAGATCAGCCCTTCTTGTTCCAGGGCGCAGCGGCCATCTTGACGGGCGCAGTGGTCTGCACGGCGGGCGACGCTGCGGCGGTTGCCGCAGGCTTGGCGGCGCGTGTCGAAGCTGCCCCGCGTTCAGGGGGCAAGTAAGCGATGGCGTTGCTCTCGCCGTAGCCGTTCTTCGGCGGCTTGATCTTCACCTGGATCGTCATCGGGATCAGGTGCAGCTCCTCGCTGTCGCTGACATGCATCCTGCCCGTCGCGTGGCAGAGCGCCGACAGCGTGCGCTGCGCGATTTCCACGGTGGTCGGGTTCGGGTTCACCAGATTCAGCTGGTCAAAGATCTTCCGTCCCTTGTATTCGCCATCGAGGATGTCGAGCATCAGCCAGAGAAACTGGCCCATCCCGTTTTTCGTGACGCGCATCTCGCTCTCGACGATCTGGGCGCGGTACTTGCCAGCAGGCAACAGCTCGTAGGCGGTGGTGGGTTCGACGCTGGTGGCGTCAAAGGACGTGTCGAAACGTGCCATGGTCGTGTCCTTTCAGGCGGGTCATTCGGATTGGGGCATGGCTGCGAGGAATTCCGACCACTGGAGTGGCAGGGTGTCCGGCAGGCCGTAGCGGTTCTTGGCGAGGAAGGCGGGGCGCTCTTCGGTGTGCATGACGCGTGCGCCGGAGCCGAGCGCCCGGGTCACCTTCTTGTTGAAGCCGACATCGGACTTGGCGACCGAGATCTGGTAGTTGGCGAAGAGCACGATATCGGAGTGTTCCTGCAGCAGCGCCGAGGCCCGGGTCTGCAGCTTGATCACATACCGGTCGTAGGGTTCGTGCTCGGGGCTGTCGAAACGCTTGATGTCGGTATGGGCGATCTGAATGATCACGACGCCCTTCCGATCACGCAGTGCGTTCAGCTTGTCGAGATATTCGCGCCAGATCGTCAGCGCCTCGGCATAGCCCTTGCCGAAGCCCGGAGTCTCGATCGACTGCCAGCCGTTGCGCTTGCAGGCTTCCGCCCAGATCAGCGGCTCGAGCCAGTCGACGCTGTCAACGACGACGGTTCCAAAGTCGTGATCTTCCTCCAGAAGCGCATCGAGCGCCTCGGCCACTTCGGCATAGCTGGTCGCCAACGGAAAATGCGGAACCTGCAATTTGCCAAGGCCATCTTCGGTCATGACGAACACAGGGCCGAGGTCGTTTGCAGGGATGAAAGAGAAATGGCCATCAAGTTGCTCCTTGGGCTGAAAGGGTGTGCGTGAGGTGCGGTGTTTCGATGTGCACAGCGTCGGCGGTGACCGCCGCAAACAGCGCGTCGAGACGATTGGCCTCCGGCGGGCATCGTGGATCTGGTCGCGGCGCAGGCCGAGGTCGGCCACCGAAGGGATGTTGGGGTCTGCAACATCCCTCGGCATCTGCCCGCCGTGCCGTTGGACCTCGCCCCGCGCCTGCGCGGCGTCGTATTCGTCGCTGCGGCGCACCGGGCGCAGGCGGATGCGTTGGAGCTCGAGGCCGCGGCCAAGCGGCGCCTCGGGGGAGATCGGCGCGAGCACCGTCACTGCGCGGCCTCGTTCGGCGCGATGGTGACCTTCAGCGTACCGGTCTTCACGGTGCGGGCGGGCTCGAACCCCTTGCGCC
>JALOOE010000047.1 GCA_025454565.1 Anaerolineae bacterium | reverse complement strand
AACGTGATGTCGTAGACCGTCGCGATGACGTTGGGCGCTGCAAAGGGGATGAACAACGCCGTAACCGCCAGCATCAACAGAAATAGCCCCGGACTGGTGACCGGAACGGCCAGGGTGACGACCATCAGCGCGGCGCCGGTCAGTACGCCGATACTCGCGACGATCAGGCGGCCGCGCGGGTTGCGTTTGAACATCGCATCGCCGAGCGCGCCGCCCAGCGGATAGCCTGCCGCCAACACCAAAACGGCGGCTGCCATCGTGACGAACAGCGTCGTGCCGGAGTAGCCTCGCTCCTTTTCCAGGTAAGTGAAGAACCAGAAGGTGATCACGTTCCACGGGAAGACACCGAAGAAGCCCTGAAGGTAAAGCGGCCGCAGGGTGGGCTTAGAGAGGAGTGCCTTGGCTGTCGGCCAACTGAAGCGATAGGTTGTGACCTGTTCGACCCCCGCCATCTCGGGCTCGCTGCCGCCCCGCTTCGGCTCACGCACAGCGAAGAAGATCACCGCAGCGAGTCCGATGCCCAGCATTCCGGTGATGTAGAAGACGCCGCGCCAGCCGACGCTGTCTTTCAGCGCCAGTGCCAGGATCATCCCGGAGAGAAAGCCGAGGGGCATGGATAACTCCAGGATGCCGTTCACCTTGCCCCGCATCTTCGGCGGAAAGAGGTCGGCAATCAAGCTGTAGATGCCAGGATAGCTGGAGTCGTCGACGCCGGTGCTGGCGCGCGTGACAAGGAAGGCCCGGTAGTTGGGCGCGATGGCGTTGAGCCAGGTGGTCGCGCCCCAGATGAAGGACGCCAGCGCCAGCAACTTCGCGCGGCCGTAGCGGTCGTAGAGGTAGCCCCAGATCGGATAGAAGATTGCGGCGATGAGCAGCGCGCCGGTAGACACCGCGCCCATCTGCGCCATCGTGATCTGGAACGTCGCCATGATATCGGGCGTAAGGGTGCTGATGAGCAGCCGGTCGGACTGGTGCAACAGCATGAAGAAGAAGAATACGGCGACCACAAACCAACGCTGCCTCGATGCATGCATGGACGTGCTCCGTGCGGAACTTATTCTTTTACGAACCCTTAGTCGCCGGGGCGGTGGCTCACTTGGCCAGAGGCTGCGGCTCGACGCCGGACGCCTCGGCAATGTGGGCTGGCACCGGACGCAGCTTGAGGACACTCAAGATGAAGCCCGCAAACATGACCAGGCTCCCGGTGAGATACGGAAGAATCAGGTTGAAGTCCAACGCAACGCCTGCCCAAATCGGCCCGACGATGCGACCCAGGCTCATGAACGCGTTGTTCAGCCCCATTGCCATCCCCTGACCGCCCGTCGACTGCTTCGAAACAAGTGATGCGACGCTGGGGCCAATCATGGCGTTGCTGAGCACGAAGAAACCGACCGTGAGCAACACAGCAATGAACGACGAGGCGGCCAGCATCAGCAGGAAGCCGATGCCAGTGCAGAGCAGCGCGACGCGAATAACCGGGATCTCGCCAAAGCGGCGGGTGGCAGGTCCCGTCAGCACGCCCTGACCGATGGCTGACACGATGCCGATGACCATCATGATGCTGCCCACCTGTTGCGGCCCATAGTCGAAACGCCGCAACGCGTAGAGGCCGAAGACACCCTCGAAGCATGCCAGGCCGAAGCTCAGCAGGAATGCCAGGAAGAATAGAAAGCCCATCGGACTCTTGAGCGCGAGCCACATCTGCCGGATCTGCGGGCCGCGCACGCCTTTCGTTTGGGAGCGGCGCTCAACCGGCAGCGATTCCGGCAGGATCAAGACGACGAGCACCAGCGCGATCATCGACAGACCGGCGGCCACGAAGAAAGGGGTGGACAACGAGCTGCCGGCGAGCAGGCCACCGATGCCTGGCCCCAACACCATGCCGACGCTCATCGCCGCGCCCAGTAGCCCCATGGCGGCGGGCCGTTCCTTGGGTGAAGTGCTGTCGCTGGCAAAGGCCATTGCCGTGGGTAACGCGGCCGACGAAAGGATGCCTCCCAGCGTGCGCGCCGCGAATAGCATCCACATCTCGGTCGCGAAGCCCATCATCAACTGCGCCAGGACGTTGCCCAGGATGCCGACCAGGATGATCGGTTTGCGGCCGTAACGATCGGAGAGGCTGCCCCAAATCGGCGCAAAGATGAATTGCATGATCGAGAAGGTCGCCATAAGCAGGCCGAGGGTGCTGCCGGTGGCGCCCAACTTCGTGATGTAAAACGGCATAATGGGGATGATGATGCCGAAACCGAGCATCATCACCACCAGGGTGAAAAACATGATCCAAAGGTTCTTACGATTCTGCGACATCAGGACTGCCTTTTATTTCGGAGTAGGTCATTTGGGACTCAGCCCATCGAAAAACACCGAGACCATCAGTTCGATGGTCTCGTCGGGATCGCCGAGGTGGTGGCTGGGATAGAAAAAAGGATACGCCATGCCGAGCAGGAGCCACGTTGCGAGTTGTGTGTTGACGGGACGCAATTCGCCGAGCTCGATGCCCGCTTGCAGTACGCCCTGGATCTGGCCGATGAATCGCTGATAGTAGACGCCTTCGAAGCCGGAGCGCGCCTCCCGGCTCACGTGCACCATCTCCTGGCTGGCCAGCCGGATGATCGCCCGCTGGTTCGGCGACATGGAAAGGATGCCCCGGATGATCTGCGACACACGCGTGCGCGTCGACAGGTCGGCGCTGCGCGCATCCAGGATGATCCTCTCCACGGCATCCAGGTTCGCCGTCAGGATCGCCAGGAACAGGTCTTCTTTGTCTCGGAAGTGGTAATACAGCCCAGCTTTTGAGATACCTACCGCCTCGGCGATCTCGCGCATGGAGATGCCGCGATAGCCGCTCGCCACGAAGAGGCAGGTTGCCTCTTCGATGATGCGAGCGGTGATATCGTGCGCTTCGGCCGGTGGCCGTTCGGCAGGCATCGCTTACCCCAGCCGCAGCCACGGCCGGCCCGATCCGGCGGTCAGGAAGGGCCACGGGATAGACAGGAAGATGATGATCAGCGCCAGCACGAAGAAAATGAAGCCGATCCGGAACTTGGCGGTCGAGTCATTCCGCTTCTTGATCATCATGCTGCCGATGTGTGCCACGATCAGGGCGATCAACATCATCAAGATATGTTCCACGCTGTAGTAGCGCACCACCGAGTTCTTCATGGCCGCGCCGAAATCGCGCAACGCGCCGGTGGTGATCGGGCTCAGCACGAAGTAGAGCAGCAGGCCCAGCAACAACTGAATGTCGATGGTGATCGGAAAGAGCGAGGCGAGACGGGCATCGCGCGTCCCCCACTCCTTTTTGCCCAGCCAGCCGATGAGAAACTTAGCGATGGCGATCACGCCAACGATCACAACAACCCAGCGCAACCAGGAATGTAATGTGAGAATCAACGGGTACACTTCATTTCTCCTTCTGGTCAGTTTTGTGCGTTAGAATACCACGATCACGATTGCAGGCCAACTGAAGCCACGTCCTGAATGCGCTGCATTGTCGCCACCTCGGCCGCCCGGCTCTTGAGCGCCAGCGATAGGAGGATCAGCACGAATGAAACTGCGCCGATGACCAGGAAGGCAGCGCTGTACCCTGCCACACGGCTGCCCTGTGAGGCTGCCACGGCGCCCACCAGCACGCCGCTCAGTAGTTGGCCGGTGCTTGTGAAGAGCGAAGTCACGCCTTGGGCGGCAGCGCGGTCGGCCGTCGCCGTTTCGTTCAGCATGATATAACGGATCGGCGCACCCAGCAACGCCGACAGGCCCAGGCCGATCACCACGCCAGAGACGATAAACATGCCCAGGCTGGAGTTGAAAAGGCCAAGCAATATCATGCCGAGGGTCAGCAGCGTCGTACCCACGAACACCACGACCTTGGACCCGAGTTTGTCCAGGAAGCGACCCGACATCGGAGAGCCGAACGCCATCGCCAGCACGACTGGCATCAGGATGTAGCTGGCCTGTGAGCGCCCCAGTCCGAGCGCCGCGACGGCCAATTGCGGCATGAAGACCATGCCCGCCTCGCCCAGGCCCGCGCCAGCCGATAATGCAGCCGCCAGCTTGGCTTGCCGCGGCCCCAGGATCGACAAGCGTAGCACCGGATCGGCGGCGCGGCGCTCGGCGGCCACGAAGACCGGGATGAGGATGATCGTCAGCAGCAGCGGCGCCCACACATTCCGTGAGACCAGGCTGGCGCCGAAGTTCGTCGTGTCGAGTTGATTGATACCGAACGCCAGCGAGGCCAGCAGCACGCCCAGCACGGTCATGCCGATCCAGTCGAAGGGGCGGCGCTCTGTGGGCCGGGTAGAGGGCAGCGTTGCCAGGGCCAGGACGATGACGATGACGGCGATCGGCAGGTTGATCAGGAAGAGCGACCGCCAGCCGAACAGCCCCAGCAGCACGCCGCCCAAGATCGGACCGATCAGGAAGGCCAGTCCGAACACCGCGCCGATCAGTCCGAGCGCGCTGCCGCGTTTCTCAGGCGGGAAGGTGTCGCCGATCACCGCGCTGGCGACTGGGAAGATACCGCCTGCGCCCAGCCCCTGCATGGCCCGGCCGATCAAGAGCACGGCGAAGTTCGATGAGAGCGCGACGACCAACGAGCCGGCCGCAAAGAGGGCGACATCCAACACGTAAATCGTGCGCCGCCCCGTCCGATCCGACAGCTTCGCCATCAAGGGCGTGCCGATCAGGTTGAACAGCACGTAGATCGTGAAGGTCCAGGCAAGGATGCGGTCGCCCACGCCGAAGCCGGCCTGTAGCGCCGGCAGCGCCGGGGCAACGATAGCGATATCCAGCGCGCCCATCAGGACGCCGATGAACAAGACCGTGAGGATGCGATTGCGTTTGCGATTGTCTGTGATGCTCATGCGGATTTCCCTGTTGATCGAGTTACCGACCGGTCGGTAAGTGAAGTCCAGTGTAGCCGGCTTCACGCGGATTGTCAAGATCGATGCCCTGTGATATACATAGCACATCTGCTACCCGCAGGCGCCGTGCTACCAGTTTCCGACGCACCTAACCGCCATCCCTTGAGGCAACCCATGACCCGCAAATTGATCATTCTCGACACCGGTATCGGCATCGGCGAGGGCGACCCGCTGGCATTTTCCCTGGTGCTGACTTCCCCCGAACTGGCGCTCGCCGGTGTGACGATCGTCTATCGCGCTGTCTATGTCGGTCGACGTGCGCGCTGAGGATTGAGACACTGGGCATGAAGCGCTTCCTCGGTGGCCGTTTCCCGCTTTTGCTCATCCTGCTGGGCGGGATGACGTTGCGCCTCTTCCGACTGGGCGCAGACAGTCTGTGGTACGACGAGACGGTCAGCACCTTTCTGGCCGGCAGCCCCCTCCCCGAATTGATCCGCCACACGGCCGGCGACATACATCCGCCACTCTATTACGTGCTACTGCGCGGCTGGCTGCTGCTCATGGGCTACGGCGCCGGTCGCGCCGATCCGGCCGGGATCGGGCTGGAGTTCTCCGCCGCTTTCTTTTCGCTCTTCTGCGGCGTCGCGCTGATCGCGCTGGCGTACGCTGTGGCGCGCCGTGTTGCGGATCGACACGTCGCGCTGGTTGCCGCAGCGGCGGTCGCCGTCAGCCCCTACAACGTGTGGTACAGCCAGGAAGTCCGGATGTACACATTAGGCGCGGCGTTGGGAGCGGTGGTCGTGTATGCGCTGCTTCGCGCCACCGCGGCGTCCCAACAGCCAGCCGCCGGGGGGATAGCGACAAACCCACCCAAGTCGACCGGTCATTCGCCATTTGCCATGCGCCATGCGCCATCCCGAATCTGGTGGACGGCGTACGCACTGGCTGCCGCGGCGGGCATGTACACGCTCTACTACTTCGTGTTCCTGCTCATCTCCGTTAATTTATGGGCATTGTGGCGGGCGCAGACTAAGGACCAAGGACGAAAGACGAAGAAAGCGGCACGCATCACGCATCACGCATCACGCATCAGGCCGTGGTTCCGCGCCAACTTGCTCGCGTTGATTCTCTACCTGCCCTGGCTGCTGATCGCGATCCGGCAGGCGGTCAATCCGCCGGTGCCGCCGTGGCGCACGCCGCCGGCGCCGCTGGCCGCGGTGATCGAGATCTGGCGCGCGCTGGCGCTCGGTCAGTCGGCGCCATCTTGGCTCTGGCCGGTGCTCGCGCTGATGCTGGGAGTCTACCTCTGTGGTCTGATCGCTTTGCGGCGCAGCCGCGAGAGAGGAACGGCTGCGCTGCTTTTTCTGGCTGCGTTCGGTCCGGTGGCCCTGATTCTTCTGCTGTCGCTCGTCACCCCGCTGTATCATGTGCGCTACCTGTTCGTCAGCAGCACGGCGTTCTACATCGTAGCGGCGGCCGGTCTGGTTTGGGCATGGGATCAGCGGAGGCTGGCGGCGATCGTGATCGCCGGCGGCTGGCTGATCGGAGCCGCTGCGACGCTGCTCACGTTCTGGTTCGATCCGCTCTATCGTCCCGACGACCATCGCGCTGCGGTGCGTGATTTGCAGAACCGTTGGCGGCCCGGTGATGTCGTACTGGTGAACGCGGGCTACGCCTACCCGCCGCTTTACACGTATTGGAACGGGCCAATCGCTGAACGCAGCCGCCTGACCGAGCCTCTGCCACAGCCGCGAGACGACGGCGCGCTTATTACGATCACCACCGGGCATGTGGACGGCGCGGACGGATCGGGCGGCGTATTGGGCTGGGGCGATCCACGGTCTGACTTCTTCGCGCTGCCGGCCGAGGTCGCCGAGCGGCAACTGGCCGGTCTATTCGCCGCGTTCCCGCGTGTTTGGCACTACCGGATCTATGACACGGTGAACGATCCGCAGGGGACGATTCGAGCGCAACTCGAACGGTTGGGGCGCCGGTTCGAAGATCGGCTTTACACGGGAGAGGCGAACATGCGTCTCCAGGGCCTGACGCCGAGCTCCGGTGCAGCGCGGCCGGCGGGGCGGCCGCGCGCCGAGTTCGCCGAGGGGCTGCGGTTGTGGGCCGAGGCGCCGACCGCGCAGAGTGCCAGCGGCGGGGCCGTCAGTACGGTGATGCATTGGCAGCCTACGAAGACCATGCCCGACTTCGCCACATCGCTGCGTCTCGTCGCGCCCGACGGCAGTTCTTGGAGCCAGCCCGCCGACGAGAAGCCGCTGGGCCCACAGTTTCTAGCCAGTCAGTGGCCGCCCGGCCAAATCCAGCGCCAGCCGATGCTCCTGCCGATTCCGCCGGGCACGCCGCCGGGCGAGTACGCGGCGGAGCTGATCGTCTACGATCCGGCGACGGGACGCCCATGGCGGCCCCAGCAGACGGATGGCGCACCAGCGCGCACGCCAAACGCGATTAACCTGGGCAGGGTGGTCGTGGCGAGGCCCGACGACATGCCCGATGATCGCGTATCTCTGGCCCAATTCGGGCTGCTGGCGTTACTTGAAGCGAGCTCACCGGTGCGCGCCATCGCGCCTGGCGGGCAGGCGCCGGTGGATCTGCTCTGGCAGGCGCGTGAGGCGCCGGCTGAGCCGCTGGTGGTGGTGGTGCAACTGCTCGATCAGAATGGCCGTGTCGTGGCAGGATTGGAAGAGCAGCCGTTGCAGGGGCGTTACCCGACTCAGAAGTGGGCGGCGGGGGAGCTGGTACGCGACCGCCATGCGCTGGCGGTGCCTGGCACTCTCGCACCGGGCATCTATCGGCTCATCGTCGGCGTGTATCGCGCCGGTGACCGTGCGCGCTTGTTGACGCGCGACGGCCTGTTCAGCCGGAGCGACTACTACCCGATCAAACGCATTGCCGTGCAGTGAACGCGCGCCGGGCGAGCAAAAAGGCGAGCCGTTTTTACTGGCTCGCCTCATGAGTGCTGGCCGTGCACCCTCTGTCGAATCTCGTCACTCGGCTTACACATACCGACTTGCTCAGGCCAGGCGACCCCGTGGCACCCGAAAGTGACCGCTTAGGGCTGCTACCTTCCGGTCCTGACCCGGTTCACAGGCTCTCGCCGCACAGGACCCAGCCATCAACGCTCGCCGGCAGTGCAGTCCCGCTGACCGCAGACCCTCGAAAGGGAATTCAACCCCGCTGTAGCGGTTTGCGGGTACAGGGCACCGCTAGTTCCCCGTCTAGCACGACCGTATGCTATCGTAACCCAGAGCGGGCGATTTGTCAAAGAGATGCGCGATGCCAGCGCGATGAGGCATCCAGGCGTCTCATGAGCACTCGTTGCGTGAGGGGTAGAATGGGAATTGGGGGCAAAGCACAACGTCCCGGTTCCATCATCTGGAGCCGGGACGAGTCATTAAGCTATGGAGGAGACTGAAAACCTACCAGTCGTTTCGGCTGCGGCCGCCGCCGCCACTTGACCGGCCGCCGCCACTCGATCTGCCGCCGCCGTAACCGCCGCCGCCGGAGCGGCCGCTGCTATAGCCACCACCGCTGCTGCGGGGCGGCTGCTGGCTCTTGTAGCAGTCGGAGCAGTAAACAGGCTTGTCGCCGCGCGGCTGGAACGGCACTTCGGTCTGCTTGCCGCACTGAGCGCAAACGGCCGGGTACATCTGCCGTTCGGTGCCGTAACCGCCACCGCCGCCGCTGCTGTAGCGGCTACCGCCATCGCGGGCAGCCTTGCGGGCCGCGCGACAGGTCGGGCAACGGGTTGGCGCATTGGTGAAACCCTTCTGAGCATAGAATTCCTGCTCACCGGTGGTGAACACGAACTCGGTGCCGCAATCCGAACAAGCGATCGTCTTGTCTTGCATGGGTGTGAGCTACTCCTGAATGGATGTGAGATAGTTTACCAGGCTTCCGGTTACGGGGTTACGGTTGGGGCAAGGGCTTTGACGGAACGAGACTTTGCATCCACCCAGTGTCGCCGAACTTCGGAAAGCTTCAACAGCGCTACTGTAACACGATATCAGAGAAAACGCAAATTCGACACAAGCGTTTTGCAAGAGCGGATGGAGAGGGCGGGATTTGAACCCGCGATCCCTTGCAGGATACACGATTTCCAGTCGTGCGCACTAGACCGAACTATGCGACCTCTCCATTACTTGATGACGATTATACCCGAGCGAGCGGCTTTGGCCAAATTGCGGTCGATTGTCGCCGCGAAACGCGGTTGGGGACCGAGCAGAGGGTGCTATGAAACGCACTTTTCCCTTGTGTGGCGCGGACGGCGCGACGGTCAGCCGCTTTCGGTTTGTCGGTCGGCGCTGGATGACACGGCTGGCGCCTCGTCGCCGAATAGCTGCGCGCTCAAGGCGGTGCTGAAGCTCAAGATCGTGCTGCGCTGGATTTCTCCCGTCCGCAGCGATCGTTGTCCCCGGACGCTCATCCCGATGCTCGCGCCGGTCGCCGTCCGCCACAGCCACGCGCTGATCCGATCCAGCGGCTGGCCGAATGCGACGCTGAGCAGCTCCACCAGCAAGCGAGCGAGCGCTGTGCAGATAAACGCCTGCCAGATCGTGAACCCCCAACCGAGATGCACGCCTACCAAGACGATGAGCCAGCCCAGAAAACGGAGGGCCCAGCCGGCGTAGGGGCCGAGAGTGGCTGCCATATTGAGGAAGCCGAAGAGAAGTGGCGTGCTGCCCAGGAAGACGATCACAATCACGCGACCGGGCTGTTGCTCCACGCCAAAGAGTAGGGCGATCATCAGCCAGAGGCTGAGCGCGTAGATCAGCAGTCCGAGGACGAACCACAAACTACTCAGCACCAGGCCGAGCGCGAAATGCGCCGGACGCACTCGATTGAACAGGAGGATCACGCTATCCCCGATAGCCTGCGAGATGCCCGCAAGCAGGGCGATGGTGAGCGTCAGCCAGCCGTCGACCATCACACACCCTCGGCTTTTTCGCGTAGGCTTCGCAGACCGAGCCCCACGCGTGGCTCCGAAACCCAGCCATCCGGCGTCGCCGCCTCGGAGCGGTTCATCGCGACCTGAGCATCTGCTTCGATGCGCGCCACGACCTCCGTGAGGACAGCAATGGTTTTGTCGACATAACGCTGGCCGTCGGGCAGCGTCGCCGAACGACTCATGTAGTCGCCTTGCCTCATATGTTTCATGGGGCCGACGTCGAACACGGTAATCCTACCCTGCCGGCGAGCTCGATTGATCGCCGACTGCCTGAAGATCGGCCAGACGCCTGGGAAGAAGAACCGGGGCATGTGTTGGGTATTGTCAAGCGAGCCGGAAAGGTGGTAGACGTGCTCCGTCTCCAGGATGCCGGGATCGTCCGTCAGGATGCCACCGATGGAGGCGATCCAGATGGGGCGGCGCAGGAGCCGCTTGAGGATGGGCACGCAGCCCACCGAAATCTGACCGCTGCCGCTGAGCGCGGTCAGGATCACCGGTTTGTCGCTCCCCAAGCGGTAGCCGTGTCGCAGCAGACCGGCGACGACCACCTGCGAGACGCCGTAACTGAGGATCGGCCCGTAGCGGCGATCGCTCGACACGGCGACCTGGAGCGAGTTGCGCAACTGTTGTGCGTGGACGCTCAGCCACTGGAAGAAGCTGCGCCGCCGGGCTTTGCGCGCATGCCAGGCGTACCGCCAGAGTCGCGCCAGGCGGCGCTCGCCGAGTTGAGGATTGTTCGTCGCTGAGTATGGGAACACATCGGTGATCAACATCGATCGCGGCAGGCGAGCGCGCAGCAGCTCAATGAACTGCCGCTCCTTTTCCTCCATCTGGTTCGGGTCCATGATGCCGGCCCCGCTCAGATAGACGATGTATGAGTCGACATCAGGCTCGAGAAGTGCGGCGGTGGGACTGTCGAACGGCAGCAAGTTAACTGCCGATCTTCGACTCCAGCCGGCCCACCAGAGCAACGGCTCCAATGCCGCGGCCATGCAGGCCATCAGGAAGAGCACGCCGGCGACCGTCACCAGGATGAGGGGCGCAAGAAGAAGCACAATCCCAAATGGCATGGTACAATGTGTCTCCACGTGTTGGCTGGCTCAATTATACATCAGTCGGCGCGACTGCCGAACTGTGGCGCGGCAGGAGAGGACAGCTCGCCGGCTCAGAGCGATACGCCCGGTATAGTATGACCCTCGTCATTGCCCTTGAGATAGCGGGGCGGCTAGAATGAGTTGATGCCGTTAAACGAGAGAACCCCGCGTATGCGGGGCCCTTTCGTGTGGAACAGGCGGAGAGGGTGGGATTCGAACCCACGATCCCTTTCAGGATTCGCGTTTTCGAGACGCGCGCACTCGGCCAACTATGCGACCTCTCCAAACCAGACAGGATTATAACAGGAATCCGCATGAAAGACAAACTTGAAGAGCTTCGTGAGATGCGAGCCAAGGCCAAGCTGGGCGGCGGCGAAAAACGTATCGCCGACCAGCATGCCAAAGGCAAGCTGACGGCGCGTGAGCGCATCGATCAATTGCTGGATCAGGGCAGCTTCCAGGAGCTGGGCCGCCTGGCGACGCATAACATCAGCGACTTCGACATGGCCGACAAAAAGTATCCTGGCGATGGGGTGGTCACGGGCTTCGGCAAGATCGATGGCCGTCGGGTGGCCGTCTATGCCCAGGACTTTACTGTCCTGGGCGGCTCATTCTCCGAGGTGCAGTCGCACAAGGTGTGCAAAATTATGGAGTTGGCGCAGGAGAGCGGCATCCCGGTGGTCGGGTTGCTCGACTCGGGCGGCGCGCGCATCCAGGAGGGCGTGCGGTCGTTGGCGGCCTATGGGGAGCTGTTCGTGCGTAACGTCATGGCGTCGGGCGTGATCCCCCAGATTTCCGTGCAGATGGGGCCGTGCGCCGGCGGCGCCGTCTACTCGCCCGCGCTGACCGATTTCATCGTGATGGTGCGCAAGACCGGCTTCATGTTCATCACCGGGCCGGACGTCATCAAGTCGGTGACCGGCGAGGAGGTGGACTTCGAGACGCTCGGCGGCACGGTGTCGCACAACGTCAACAGCGGCGTGGCGCACTTCGCTGCCGACGACGAACGGGCCGCGTTTCGGCTGGTCAAGGAGATCCTCTCGTATCTGCCACAAAATAACAGCGAGGATCCGCCGCGCGTGACGCCCTACGACGACCCGGCGCGCCGGGATGATCTTCTCGACCGCGTGATCCCAGAGGACAGCAGCGAACCGTATGACATGCGCCAGGTGATCAGCAGCGTGTTCGACCGCGGCAGCTTCCTCGAAGTGCATGCGCACTACGCCAGGAACGCGCTGATCGGTCTGGCGCGGCTCGACGGCTACCCTGTGGGCGTCGTCGCCAATCAGCCGATGTATCTGGCCGGCGTGCTCGACATCGATTCCAGCGACAAGATCGCCCGCTTCGTGCGCTTCTGTGATGCGTTCAACCTGCCGATCATCACCTTCGTCGACTGCCCCGGCTACCTGCCCGGCGTGGCGCAGGAGCACGGCGGCGTGATCCGCCACGGCGCGAAGATCATCTATGCGTACTGCGAAGCCACCGTGCCGAAGATCAGCGTGGTTGTGCGTAAGGCGATGGGCGGCGCGTATATCGCCATGAGCAGCAAACAGATGCGCACCGACCTGGCTTACGCCTGGCCGTCGGCGGAGATCGCCGTCATGGGGCCGGAAGGCGCGATTAATATCCTCTACCGCGAGGATCTCAAGAAGGCCGCCGATCCGGTCGCGCTGCGTAAGCAGCTGTTGCAGGAATACATCGATAAGTTCCACAATCCCTATTCGGCCGCCGATATGGGCCAGATCGACGAAGTGATCGAACCGAGCTATACCCGGCTGCGCCTGACGATGGCGCTCGAAATCCTGCGCTCCAAGGTCGCCAGCAATCCGCCGAAGAAGCATGGGCTGATGCCCGTTTGATCGGAGACGGGAGCCGGCGATCGGAGAGATGGCTCGGTATAGGAGACCTGATCCCGGCCCTTATCTCCGTCTCCGTCTCCGTCTCTATCTCTATCTCTATCTCTATCTCTTCTCTCCCGCAAGGAATGCATCAACGATGAATCAAGACGTCGCCGACCTGCTCCGACAGGGCCTCGCACTGACAGCGGTCGGGATGGGACTGGTGTTCGGGGCCTTAGCGCTGTTTTGGGGCGCCATTGCCCTGCTGAACCGCGTGTCGAATCGGGCGACAGCCGCCGCGCCGAGCATCGAGGCGCCAACGATTGAGCTGACCGACGCGCCTTTGATCCAGCTTGTGACCGGCGAGGATGAGCGTGCCGCGCTGACGGCGGAACGGGCGCGCGTGGCAGCCATCGTGACGGGCGCGCTCATGGCGAACGCGGTCTCGTTGTCCTTCGAGCCGCCGCCCGGCCCGACGTTTGAGCACGGCCGCACCGCGCCGGCCTGGGTGACGACCAATCGGGCGCGCATCATGCGTCCCTGGCAGCCGCCGCGGTTCACGGAGAAATGATTACCGACGAATGACCAAGGACGAGAGACCAAGTTGTTGCATGACACTTCGGCCTTTATCCGTGTTCCTTCGTCTCTGGTCTGAAACCAGGAAGGCTAGAGTATGCCTACTTTTGACGTGACTATCGGGGACAAGACCTATCACGTCGAGATCCCTGATCCCGGGGCGACGCCGCTGCAAGTCATCGTGGACGGGGAGTCGTTCGATGTCGGGATTGTCGGCACCGAGATCATCGCCGAGCCTGCACCGCTGGCCGATGCGCCGCGGCCTGCGCTGCAACCGTCGCCGCTACCGCCGCTGCCTCGTGTGGGCGTCGCGCGGCCGAGTGTGCCGCCGGCGACGCACCTGGCCGCAGATATCGTGGCGCCGATGCCGGGGACGATCCTGTCGGTGGCCGTAACGGTCGGCCAGCAGATCGAAACGGGCCAGGTCGTCTGTGTGCTGGAGGCGATGAAGATGAAGAACCCGATCCGTGCGACGCATGCGGGCGCGGTGACCGAGATCACCGTTCAGGCCGGGCAGACGGTCGCGCACGGCGAGCTGCTCGTACGGTTGGCGTAGGGGGAGCCATGGAGATCGGGCTGGGCAACCTGCCGGCGCTGCCGGGTAGCCTCACCCAACTCAGTTGGGCCAATCTGTTGATGATGGCGGTCGGCGGGTTGCTGATCTATCTCGCCATCGCCAAAGAATACGAGCCGGTGCTTCTGATTCCCATCGGCATGGGCGCGATCCTGGCGAACATTCCGGGGGCAGGGATGGGCGTCGATCTGCGCGCGGTGATGTCGGGACAACCGACCGAGGGTATCTTCTACACGCTCTATCGGGCCGGCATCGAGACGGAGCTCTTTCCGCTGTTGCTGTTCATCGGCATCGGCGCGATGACCGACTTTTCGCCGCTGCTCTCAAACCCACGTATGGTGCTGCTCGGCGCGGCCGGGCAATTTGGCATCTTTCTCGTCCTCTTGCTGGCGTTGGCGACCGGTCTCTTCAACATGAGCGAGGCGGCTTCCATCGGGATCATCGGCGCGATCGATGGGCCGACGAGCATTTTTGTGGCATCAGAGCTGGCCCCCCACCTGATTGCGCCGATCGCCGTGGCTGCCTATACCTACATGAGCCTGGTGCCGATCATCCAACCGCCCATCATGCGGGCGCTGACGACCAAGCGTGAGCGCACCGTCCGGATGCCTTACGTGGAGCGGCCGGTGAGCAGGCTGGCGCGCATCCTGTTTCCCATCGTCGTGACCCTGCTGACGGGGCTGATCGCGCCGAAGGCCAGCCCGCTGATCGGCTTCCTGATGTTCGGCAATCTGTTGCGCGAGTCGGGCGTGGTCGATCGCCTGGCGAAATCGGCCAGCAACGAAATCGCAAACGTCACGACGATTTTCCTGGGGATCACCATCGGCGCGACCATGGTCGGCGACTCGTTCGTCAACATCACGACGCTGGTCATCCTGGTGTTGGGCATCCTGGCGTTCGCACTCGACACGGTCGCCGGCGTGCTTTTCGGGAAGCTGCTCTATCTGCTGACGCACGGCCATTTCAATCCGCTGATCGGCGCGGCAGGCATCAGCGCATTCCCGATGGCCGCGCGCGTGGTGAACAAGGTTGGCCTGGAAGAGGACTACGACAACTTCCTGCTGATGCACGCGATGGGCGCGAACGCCGCGGGGCAGGTCGCATCGGTCGTGGCGGGCGGCATTCTGCTCGCACTGGTCGCGGCTTAGGCGGGGGGCGTGAAACGTGAAGCGTGAAGCGTGAAACGTGAAGCGTGGCATGCGGTGTCCAGGTCGTTCGCTGCTCTCTGATGCGTTGATTCGCTATTCGTTATTCGCCATTTGCTGACTTGCTGACTTGCTGACTTCCGCCCGCTCCATCAGTGTTCGAGCCGCCGCGATCCTGCGCCCCGGCGTGACCGGCAGAGTGCTGGCGAGCTTCGAGCGCGCCCGTGATCTGGTCACCGCTGCCGGCGAGGTGGTCGCGGTGGTCTGGGGTGGGATTGGGAATGGGCCGTTGAATGTTGTGCTTGACGGCAGTCCCCAGACGGTGTTGCCGGCTGGGGGCCGTTTCGATGTGCAGAAGCGTCTGCTGATCGTCGGCGACGCGATGTTCGATCTGTCCCATGCCGAACCGTGGGACGCGCGACCGGACTGGCATACGTTGCGGTCACGGCGGATGCAGATGCTCGCCGCGGCGGAGGCCGCCCGGCGATCAATCGCGGGGCTACGCTATGAAAGCCTGCTCAAGCAGGCTGGCCCAGCGGTTGAGGCGGCGGCCGTCGAGTTTCAGCAGGCATGGCAGCAAGTGGCATCGCCACATTCGCCATCAACAATCCGCAATCTGAAATCTGCAATCCGCGATCTCTGCGGCCTCGGCCCGGGGCTGACGCCGGCGGGCGACGATTGGCTGGCCGGGTGGCTGCTGGCGCAGCATCTCGCGCCAGACCTGACAGGTTTCGCAAACCTGTCAGGTCTGGTCATGGACATCGCCGCCGTACGCACCACCATCCTCGCTCGCGCCCTCCTGGCGTGTGCAGCCGCGGGCGAGGCAGATGAAACGTGGCACGCGCTCCTCTCCGCGTTGGCGGA
>JALOOE010000636.1 GCA_025454565.1 Anaerolineae bacterium | reverse complement strand
CCGTCGCGGCCGGTCAACCCGACGCGGGTGAGCCCCAGCTCCTGGGCCACGTCCATGGCGCGCAATACGTTGGGCGAGTTGCCGCTGCCGGAGAGCGCGATCGCCACGTCACCCGGCTCGGCCAGCGAGGCCAGCGGCTCGGCGTAGACGATGTCGTAGCTCACGTCGTTGGCGTAGGCGGTCAGCGTGGGCACGTTGTCGCTGAGGCAGATCAGCTTCATGCGCGGCCGCCCAGGCTGGATCGTGCTCTTGATCATATCATTGACGATGTGCGAGGCGTTGGCCGAGCTGCCGCCGTTGCCGAAGACAAAGATGCGCTGCCCGTTCGCGCGTGCCTGCCGCAGTGTCGCGATGATCTGCTCGACCGGTGCGGCGGGGATCGCGGGTAGGACCGCAGCGACCTTCTGGAAATAGCTGGTTGGGGTGAACATGATTGCTCCTTGATGAACGCGTACATGACATTTTACCGCAACGGACAGAAATCGGAGAAATGGAGCGTGCGGTTCGTGCGAAGCGAACCATACACAATGCAGTCGCAAGCCCCGCCCCGGCCTGGGAAATGACCCGTGAGGGTATCGATTCCCGCGGTCGTGCGTTCTTACCTCATAGCAGGTTGGGTATTACCAGTAATTGCTATTTGCTTAGTCTGTGCTATAATGCCCCGGTGCCCCATATCCTACTTTTCAGGAGTGGCATATGCCGCAAACCAGGCCCATGCGTGCTCTGGTGCTGGCAGTCTGTTGGTTGACTCTGTCATCGATTCTGATCCTCGGCGTTCCCACGACGGTATCGGCTCGCCCTTCGGGGCCGGAGTCTGACGAAGCCGTGGTTTTTGACCGGCCGGGCCGCTGGTTCCGCCGCTGCGCGGCGAGATTATCACCTATCGCATCAAGTCGGGTGATACCCTCTGGGATATCGCAGCCGCTCATGACATCGACGTGGACACGCTTCGCTGGTCGAATCCTGCCGTGGCCCGGAATCCGGATTCGGTGGCCCTCGGCACCGAGCTGATCATCTTACCGATCAAGGGTGCGTACGTGACGGTGCAGCCCGGCGATACGGTGGCGCGTCTGGCGGATCGTTGGGGCGTCGCTCCTGACGACATCGTCAATTACCCGGCGAACAAGCTGGCCGCGGGCGAGGAGCCACGCGCCGGCGCCAGGCTGGTCATCCCCCATGGGCGACTCGAAGTCAATCTGGCGCCACCGGGCCTGCCGCCGGCTGGTTTTGCCTATTCGTGGCCGATCCGCGGCACGGTGACGCAGGGCTACGGGCCAGGTCATCGCGCCATCGACTTTGGGGCGCCATACGGAGCCAAGGTGTATGCTGCGCGCGCCGGTCGGGTCGTGCTACGGCAATGGTCGCCGGAAGGTTATGGCTTTCTGGTGATCGTCGATCACGGGGATGGCAGCCGGGCCTACTACAGCCATCTGAAGGGCGCGTGGGCGAATGTCGGGGATTGGCTGCCGCGCGCCGGACTGGTGGGCGAGGTGGGCAGCACCGGCAACTCGACCGGGCCGCACGTCCATTTCGAGATTCGCATCGGCGGCGTACCACAGAATCCGCTGGGACTGCTGCCGCCGAAGGCGTGAACCGACCGAGGACGAACGACGAAGGACAGAGTCAGCTCTTGAGCTCAGGGCACATTGGTCCTTCGTCTTCGGTCATTCGTCGTTTCACCATACCCGTTGCAATCTCGTCAGCATCGCTTCTTTCGAGATGCGTCCGGTCCACATATCGCGGATATTGCCGTCGCGATCGATAATCAGCGACGTGGGCAGCCCGCGCACGTTGTAGCGGTCGGAGGTCACGACGCCATCGCTGTCCAGCGCCAGCGGGAAAGCGATGGCGTTCTGTTTGGCGAAAGCAGCGACGTCTGCCTGACCTTCTTCGTCGTCGATGCCCAACACGGTAAACGCGCGTGCCTCGCCATATTCGCGATGCAACGCGTTCAGATCGGGCATCTCGGCCTTGCACGGCGGGCACCAGGTGGCCCAGAAGTTGAGCAGCACGGTCTTGCCCCGCAGGTCGCTCAGGCGGATCTGCGAGCCGTCGAGCGTTTGCAGCGTGAAGTCGGGCGCGGGCTTGATGGCTGCTGCGGCGGGCCTGGATTCAGACGCGACCTTGCGCCGGTCTGACTGCCAGAGCCACAAGCCAAAGACGATGGTGGCGAGGCTCAGGCCGACAAGCGTCCAGAAAAACAGCGCGCGCTTCCACGAGCGCTTCCAATCGACGCTCGCGGTGGGCGCCGCGGTCTGTTCTTGCGGTGCGATGACGGACTGGTCCGCTGCCCGCGCCGATCCGCGACGCATCCCTATTCCTTTTCGACCCGGCAGCTCCGTGTGATTTCCGCTTTCCCGCGCACGGTCGCGATGGCCGAGCAATACTTATCTTCGGAGAGTTGGGCGCTGCGCTCCAGCGCCTCCAACTCGACGTCACCGGTGGCCACATATTCCAGATGGATTTTGGTGTAGTATTTCGGATGTTCCGCTGCGCGATCGCCGGTAGCGAAAATCTTCAAGCCTTTGACCGGCTGGCGCTTTTTCTTCAAAATGCTGATGACATCCATGGCCGTGCAGCCCAGCACGCCCATCAACAGCACTTCCATCGGCGTCGCACCTGTGTTGTGTCCTCCGGACGTCTCAGATGCATCCATCACGATCGCGTGCCCGGTTTCGCCCAATCCCACGAACTGCATATCTTCAACCCAGGTGATGTTAGCGGTGGTCACTGAGTCCTCCCATCCAATCTTTCAGCGTTGGTTTCTTCTTCAGTAGATGCCGTCCCGGTGTGAGCGTTACATTGCGGTTGCGCCCGTCATACAGGTCCAGCACGGCTTGCGCGATCTGCGCGGAGGCATCACAGCGCGCCAGCGAGTGTGACTGGGCGGCCATGTGCGCCAGCAGCGGGTTGTTTGGCCGCAGCAGTTCGCTCACCAGCGCGCCGACGCGCAGCGGCTCACGCGCATAGATCCCGGCGCCGTGCTGTTCGATCCAGGTGACATTCCCATCTTCCTGGCCCGGAATGTGTCCCGTGACGATGACGGGCAGACCGGCGCAGGCCGCCTCGGCGAGGGTGCCCGGCCCCGCCTTGCTGACCAGCAGGTCCGCGGCAGCCAGCCAATTGGGCATATCGTCGACGAAGCCGAGCACCTTCACTGGGATCGGCCAGCGTTCGGACTGGAGCTGCTTCTTCATGACCTGATTGCGCCCCGCAATGATCGCCATTTGCGCAGGATATGCGTCTTTGGCGAGTCTCTGGGCGATGGCGCGGGCCAGCGGCACCAGCTTCCCGATCCCAGCGCCGCCGCCCGTCAGCAGAACGAGCGGACGATGGGGGTCCAGGCCCAACTGTGTGCGCGCGGCTTGCTTAGGCCGTCCCCAGATCGCCGAGAATGCCTACCGGAAGCCCCAGCACACGCACGCGTTCCGGCGACACACCGCAGGCGATTGCAGACTCACGCGCCGGCTCGGTGGCGACGACGGTCAGGTCCGTCTCGGGGCAGAACCATGCGAGCGGCGGGGTCACAGGATCGGTCACCACGGTGACGAACGGCGCCGGGTTGCCAAGCTCGCGCAGCACACGCAGGGGGATCACGATCTGCAGAGGGTGGACGCTGATGACGATATCGGGCCAGTCGGGAGCGAATGCGGCCGCGATTTGGCGTCGGACGAGCGGGTAGGCGGCACGAGTGGTGACCTCGACGCGGCGGCGAGTATCAAATGCGCGGTAAAAGAGATGATACAGCCAAGGTGCGTAGTTGACCCATGGCCCGTAGGTGATCGACAACGTATTCCACGGGAATTCCACGTAGTCGTCTACCAGGCTGATAATCGTGATGATCGCCCGATTGTCAAGCGCTTCTGCCAGGCTGCGAGCCGCGCTCAAGTGCCCACCGCCGGTGTGGGCCATCAGGATTGCTATACGGGGTAACCTATCTTCAGTAATCATGACTCTTCGCCACCATTATTCTAGCTGCCAGAGGGCCATTCGCAAAATCCCTCTGGGCGATATCAATACGCTCCATCACCGAAGAGCACCTGTGGTACGGTGCGGAGCACGATACGAATGTCGCTGCCCAGCGACCAATTCTCGCCGTAATAGATGTCGAGCATCACCATTTCATCGAAGGACAAGTCGCTCCGGCCGCTCACCTGCCACAATCCGGTGACACCGGGCTGGATCTCCAGGCGCTTGCGCTGCCATTCTTGATACTCGGCGACCTCGCTGAAAAGCGGGGGCCGCGGCCCGACCACGCTCATATCGCCGCGGAGCACGTTGATGAACTGTGGCAGCTCATCGATGCTCGTCCGGCGGATGAACCGTCCCACGCGCGTCCGGCGGGGATCGTCGCGGATTTTAAAGATCGGCCCGGAAGCTTCGTTTTGCGCCAGCAATGCGGCCTGCTCCGCCTCCGCGCCCACGTACATCGAGCGGAACTTGTAGACCTGGAAAGGCTTGCCGTTCTTGCCGGCGCGCTCCTGCCGAAAGAACACCGGGCCGGGCGAATCGAGTTTGATGGCGGCAGCAATCAGCGCCCAAAGCGGCGACGTGAGAACCACGAAGGGGACGGTGAACAGCAGGTCGAATGTCCGTTTGAGGATCAGGTTGAAACCGGTCAGCGCCGTCTGTTTGATGCCGATCAGGGGGATGCCGCTGATGGCTTCGACATCGATGCCGCCCAAGCTGAGCTGGAACAGATCGGGCACGACGCGCGCGCGCACCCCTGCTTCTTCAGCCTCCAATACGAGACGCACGGTCTTGCGATGATACTGCCAGGGCAAAGTGATCATGATCTGGTCGATGTGCTGTTCCTGGATCACCTGCAGCACGTTTTCGATCGGCCCCAGTGCACGGATGGGGCCGATGTCCGTGCTGCTTTTGGTTGGATCATCGTCGAGGAAGCCAATCACCTGATAGCCCAATTCGGGTTGGGCGATGATGTTGCGCATCACCGCGCGGCCCACCTCGCCCGCGCCGATGATCAGCACGCGATCGATCCCCTGGCCGGATTGGCGAAGACGCGCGAGGATCATCCTGCGCACCAAGCGGGCCGTCGTCAACATGATGAGGATGAGGATTCCGCCATAAATAAAGATCAGTCGTGAATAAAAGAGACGACGATAGAAGAAGACGAACACGACCAGGAGCAGGATCGCCGTCGTGGTGGCGTTCAGGATGCCATAGAATTCGTCGAAGAATGGGCGAGTGCGGCGGAGATCATAGGCGCCTTCCCGGCGCATCGCCAACAACAGGATCAGCGTCAGCAAGAAGACCATCGGCAGGTATGCCGTATAGGGGACGTTGTTCGCCGGATCGACCAAGCGGAGCCATTGCAGGTCGTAGCGCACCCAGTAGGCAATCAGGAACGCGACGTTGATCAGCAGCGCATCGATGGCTATCGAGACCCAGGGCATCCACTGGCGCACATCTCTTTTCACCGTGCGCCTCCCAGGACGGTCCGATACACGGCCGCCGTCTGCTCGGCGGTGCGTGCCCACGAAAAGCGCGCAGCCTGGCGCAGGCCAGCCGCACGCATCTTCGCCGCCACTTCCGGCTCAGCCAGGACGTGCGCCATGGCCCCGGCCAGACCCTCGGCGTCCTCAGGGTCGATCAGCAGGGCGGCGTCGCCGGCCACTTCGGGCAGGGACGAAGCGTTCGACGTGATTGTCGGTGTGCCGCAAGCCATGGCTTCCAACACTGGCAGCCCAAATCCCTCGAATAGAGA
>JALOOE010000635.1 GCA_025454565.1 Anaerolineae bacterium | reverse complement strand
GGCTCCGATGACCTCGGCGTGACCATGGTGCTGAACCCGTGGGACGAGTTCGCCGTGGAGGAAGCCTTACAGCTCCAGGAACGCTTCGACGGGGAAGCGGTCGTCATGACTCTCGGCGGCGAGACGTCGGTGGAGGCGCTCAAGCGCGCCGTGGCGATGGGCATCGAGGAAGCTGTCCTGCTCTCCGACCCGGCGTTCGACGGCAGCGACGCCTGGGGCACGGCGCATGTGCTGGCGCAGGCTATCCGCAAGATCGGCGACGCCACCCTGATCCTGACCGGCAGGCAATCGGTGGACGGCAACAGCGGGTTGCTCGCGCCCGGCCTGGCGGCGAAGCTCGGCGTGCCCTTCGTGTCGCAGGTCGCCAAGATTCTCGATGTCACTGAAGAGCGTGCGACCGTGCAACGCGCGCTCGATCAGGGGGTCCAGACGGTGCGGGTCAAACTCCCGGCGGTGATCTCGGTCAGCAAAGAGATCAACGAGCCGCGCTACCCGAACTTCATGGGCATCCGCAAGGCGTCGCGTATGCAGTATCCCGTCACCACGGCTAAAGATCTCCCCGGACTGGATGCGAAGCAGGTGGGCGAAGGCGCGGCGCTGATCGCGTGGACAGATCTACGCAAGCCGCCAGCGCGCAGCGGCAAATGCGAGTTCATCCAGGGCGCCACCGTCCGCGAGCAAGCCAACACCCTGGCCGACAAACTGATCGCGGAGAAGGTGATCTAGCGACGGGCGACGGATGACCGAAAGTCCATCCAGATTGCGTCCGTCTTCCGTCCCCGGTCTTCCGTCATCATGAAAGGATCCCCACCATGAGCATCCTGGTTTATATTGCACAACAACACGGTCAGGCGCTGCCGATTTCTTGGGAAGCGATGGGCAAGGCGCGCGAAATGGCAGACAAGCTGGGCGTGCCGGTCGTTGGATTCGTCGTCGGGCAGCAGGTGGGTGAGACGGCAAAGGAAGGCATCGCCTACGGCGCGGACAAAGTGCTCGTCGCGGATGATCCGGCGTTCGCCCAATTTCGCGCCTATGCCTTTGCCGAGGCGTTGCAGGCCGCGATCGCGGCGACCAAGCCGAGCATCATTTTGGCGCCGGCTGTATCGGGCGTGCGCGATGCCGCCGCGCTGGCCGCCTGCCGGTTGAACATCGGCCTTGCCGCGGACTGTCAGGGGCTCGACCTGGATGCCGGCGGCAACCTGCTGGCCGTGCGACCGGTCTTCTCCGGCAACATCCTCACGACCGTGGTCTTCAAGGCCAGGCCGCAGATGGCGACCGTGCGCGGGCGCAGCTTCCCGCTGCCGGCAAAAGATGCCACCCGCACGGGCGAGATCGCGCCGCTGACGGTGGCGCTAGATGAGCTGGCGGCCCAGGAGGAAGTGCTGAGCGTCGAATCGGCTGAAGTGGGCGAGCTGAGCGTCGAGAACGCGGGGATCATCATCTCGGGCGGCCGCGGGGTTAAGGGGCCGGAAGGCTTTGCGCCGATCCGCGATCTAGCGAAGCTGCTCGGCGGTGCGGTGGGCGCATCGCGCGCTGCGGTCGATGCGGGCTGGATCCCCTACCCGCATCAGGTCGGCCAGACGGGCAAGACGGTGCGGCCCGATCTCTACATCGCGTGCGGCATCTCAGGCGCCATCCAACACCTGGCGGGCATGAGCAACGCCAAGGTGATCGTCGCTATCAACAAGGACAAGGATGCTCCTATCTTCGGTGTTGCACGCTACGGTATCGTCGGCGATCTGTTCGAGGTCGTTCCGGCGCTGACTGAGGCGTTCAGGACGAAGCTGGGGCGGTGAACTGTGAAGCGTGATGCGTGAAACGTGAAGCGTGAACCCGTTGGGGCGTCCTCGCTTATCACGCGTCACGTTAAATCGCGAGTGGCAGTGCGTTGACAACTGTTACGCCCTGCGCTATAATTGTGCGTGCGATGCATTACCGGTATCGAATGCGTCAGTGCCGCCAATCGGCGCTGCGCTTGCCAGTGTCAGGCCTTGAACCAAGCAACTCGCGCTGTACGGCGACGTTGCTTGGCTTAGTCTCTGCTCAAAGCTCGGGATGAACATGAGTTGAGAGCGCCGCTCTCTTCGAGAGCGTTCTTCTCTAGCGGTTGAAGGCCCGGCTGACACGCCAGACAGGTTAAGTGCGACAGTCGGGTTTTTTTGCGCCCTGGGGATTGTCCCAGGAGTCATCTTATCGACTGGAGGTTCCTTTCTCATGACTACGAATTTGCCGCCGACCAAGCCACCGGCTGAGGTCCACCCCATGCAGGCCCTGCTCGACCAGGGTGGGTATGACATGCCCCAGCGTGGGGATATCCGCGAAGGCACGATCCTCTCGATCAGCCCACAAGAGATTATCATCGACTTGGGCCTGAAAAAAGAGGCGGTCGTCCCGGCCAACGATCTGACCCGGATCGATAAAGCCACCCTCGCGGAGGTCCAAGTAGGCACAACCTGGCCCGTCTATATTTTGCAACCATCGGACCGGGAAGGGAACCTGATCGTCTCGCTCAACAATGAGATGTTCGAGGCGGAAGTCAGCAGCTACAACGCTGGCGGCCTCGAGGTCATCTTCGGCAAGCTGCGCGGCTTCGTGCCGGCATCGCATCTCTCGACGCTGCCGCGTGTGACTTCGCCGGAAGAACGCAAGACGCAGCTTGCGGCTTATGTCGGGCAGAAGATCCCCGTCAAGGTCGTGGAAGTAGATCGCCGCAAGCGCCGCCTGATCATGTCGGAGCGGGCCGCCCATCGCCGTTGGCAGCGCGAGCATCGCAAGCAACTGCTCGATGAGATCGAGCCCGGCGATGTGCGCACCGGCATCGTGCGCAGCCTCTCCAACTTCGGCGTCTTCGTCGACATCGGCGGGGCTGACGGTCTGATCCACATCTCCGAGCTGGCCTGGTTCCCCGTGGCGCATCCCAGCGATGTGGTGAAGGTGGGGCAGCAGGTCGATGTCAAGGTGCTGCGGATCGACAAAGCCCGCGAGCGCATCGGCCTGAGCCTCAAGCGCGTGCAACCCGATCCGTGGAGCACTGCGCTGGATGATTACAAGGCCGGCGAACTGGTCGAGGCGGTTGTGACCCGTGTCAGCGATTTCGGCGCCTTCACGCGGTTGCGCACCGGCGTCGAAGGACTGCTGCATGTCAGCGAGATGGCGGACATCCGCCCCGATCATCCGCAAAGCCTGGTGGCGCCGGGCGACCTGCTCCTGTTGCGTGTGCTGCGCGTAGAGCCGGAGCGCCGCCGCATCGGCCTGAGCTTGCGCCAGGTCTCGGAGGGCGAATGGGCCGAGTGGGCCGCGAGCTATCGCGAGAAGCATGCCTCACAGATCGCTGAAGAGGTGACGATCACCGAGACCGACGAGGGCGTCAGGATCGAAGAGGACATCGTCGCGGAAACCGCTGATGGCTTCGTTTTCGAGGAGAAGATCACGACTGAGACCGCCGACGGGATCGTGGTCGAGGACGAGATCGTGGCCGAGACCGCTGAGGGCGTGATCGTGGTTGAGAAAACCTCGGTCGAGACCGCTGAAGGCATCGTCACCGAAACCGAAGTCGGCGTCGAAACCGCGGCAGGCACCATGATCGAGGATCGGATCGTCGTCGAGACACCCTATGGCGAGGTTGTCGAGGCGGTGGCTACGGAAGTCGAGCCGCCCGCTGAGGACGCCGCGAAAGTCTGAACCTCGGCTGTTGTGAACCAATGAGCGCCAGAAGCGAGGTCGCCTCCGGCGCTCCGAGACACCAGTGACGCAACTCAATTCAAGATGACAGCCCAAGCAATTCAAGATGACAGCCCAAGACGATAGCATTTCCGAAGCACGTGCTCGCCTCATGGCCGAGCGTGCCGAGGTGCTCCAAGAAGTGGAGGGCCTACGCGCTCGTCTGGAAACCAAGGGCGACTACAGCCTGGGGGCCGGCGATCCCATGATCTACCAGTGGGAGCTGAACCTGGCCCTGCTTGAGCGCGCCCAGCAGCATCTGGCGGAGATTGAGGCGGCGCTGGAGCAGCTTGAGATGGGCATATATGGCCGCTGTGAACGATGCGGCAAGCCGATCGAGCCGGAACGGCTTGCCGTCCTGAGTCACACGACCGTTTGCAGCCAATGCGCCCAACGCCGGCGCTGAGTCGCTTTCTTTGCTAACGTCAAGCGCCCGGCCCATGCCGGGCGTTTGTGTATCTGACGGAGGACG
>JALOOE010000046.1 GCA_025454565.1 Anaerolineae bacterium | reverse complement strand
GACCGAGCCATCCGGCACCGGTTGCTTGACGCGTTCTCTCGCTCTGGCCGGTCTCCCTCTCGCTCTGGCCGGTCTCCGACCGAGCCATCCGGCACCGGTTGCTTGACGCGTTCTTAGCTCAAACCACGACCACGACGATGCCGGCCTGCTCGCACAGCTTCTGGAAGCGCTGCACATCGGCCACGCCGCCCACGATGTCGCCGTAGTGCATCGGCACGGCGACGCGCGGTTTGATGGCGGCTGCCGCGGCCGCGGCCTCGTCGGCGGTCATCACATACGTTCCGGAGACGGGCAGCAGCGCGACATCGCAGCGATAGCCGGACATCTCCGGGATGTGATCCGTGTCACCCGCATGATAGAGCCGCTCGCCGCTGATGGTGATGATGTAGCCGTTGTACCCGGCGGACTTGGGATGAAACGGCTGGCCGGGGCTGCGGAATTTGTTGACGTTGTAGGCCGGCACAGCCTCAACGACTGCTTCGCCCACGGTCATTTCCTCACCCGGCCGTAAGGCGCGAGCGCCAGGCAGCTTCTTCACAGAGGCCGGATCGGCGATCACCACCGTGCCCGGCTTGCTGAGCTTCTTCACGTCCTCCGGCGAGCAGTGATCGAAGTGATCGTGCGTCACCAGGATCAGGTCAGCCTTTGGCTGATCCGCCGCCGGGCTGCCGGCGGGCAGTTTCCACGGATCGATGTAGATGATCGGCGGGCCATCAACGCGGAATGTGTCGTGGCCCAATCGATGCAGCTTGCTCACCAACAACGGCGTTGACATCTCGACCTCCCTTGGACTGAATGGTGCAGCAGCAGCGCACACGATCATCAAACTGCCTGATCCTTGTTATTGCTTCCAACGGGTCAGAAAATAGATGGCGGAAATGCCGGCGACCAGGTGCATGATCTCCATAATTACAACCTGGCTGAGCGGCGCACCCGGAATGCCGAACGGGCTTGGCGCCATGAGCACCAGTACGACGATAGCGATAATCAGGAACCAACGCTTTGCGCGGGCCACATCCAGCAAGCGGGCTAGAATGGTGTAGACCACAGTCGCGGCTAACACACCAAGCACCGAGACCATGATCGTAGCCACTGCGTCCACCGGCCGACCCATCGGAGTCAGCGCCGTATCAGGAAACGCCCCCAGCGCGCGACCGAGAAAATACAGCACGGTGTTCGCAGCGGCTGCCACGACGGCGGCCACGATGCCCGCTTTCCAGATGCTCCCGATCGCGGGACGTACAGGTTGTGAGTTGGCTGCCATTGTCATTGCTCCTTGGTTGGATAAGATTGAGATACTGGTAACTCGGACGAACCAGACCTTCGCGATCTCGGAGACCTCGAAGGTTTGTTCCAGATTGCCAAACCCGCTGCTACCTCACGTCGCTGATGGCAGTCGGTCGCTTCACCACAATCAGCGCAAAATCGTCGTGCTGCACCGCGTCTCCGACGAAGTCGCGCACGGCCGCCTCGATCGCATCGGCGATCGCCTCGGCCGACGCGCCGCGATGAGCCCGCAGCAGCTCGGCCAGGCGCTCCCCGCCGAACTCCTCGTCCGCCGCGTTCATGGCTTCTGTGACACCGTCGGTGTAAAGCAGCACGACATCGCCCAACGCCAGAGGCAACGTCTTCTGTTCAATCTCGGCGCTGGCTACGATGCCCAACGGAATACCCGTGGTGGTCAGCGCTTCCGGCGTGCCACCGTCTGCCGGCACGAACAGCGCCAGGTTGTGGCCCGCGCTGGCATAGATGAGCGTATGACGATGCACGTCCAGCAGTGCGTAATACGCCGTGACGAAGAAATCCGACACACTGTCGGCCACGATCAGCTCATTGGTGCGCATCAGCATCGCCGCGGGCTCGCGGCCGCTGAACGCCACGGCCCGCAGCAGGGTGCGCGCAAATACCATATACAGCGCCGCGGGAATCCCCTTGCCCGACACATCGGCGATGACCATGCCGAGATTGCCCGAACGCAGCGAGGCAAAGTCGATGAGATCGCCGCCCACTTCTTGCGCGGCTTGCCAGCGATGCGCGATCTGGTAGCCAGGCACGATCGGCGCCTCGTGAGGCAGCAGGCTCCGCTGGATGTCGCGTGCCAGCTCCAGCTCGCGTGAGAAGCGGGCGCTCTCTGCCTCCTGCGCTTGGAGCCGCGCGTTCTCGATAGCGACGGCAGCCTGGCTGGCGATGCCGCTCAGGATGCGCACGCGGCGCTCGCTGAACATGCGGGGCGCCTCGACATCGTCGGCCACCAGCGCGCCGATCACTTCATCGGCGACCAGGAGCGGCACCACCAGCATGGTACAACTGCCGAAGCGCGTCTGCCACGCCTCCGGCACGCGCGATGGTTTGCTGCACACATCATCCACCATCAGCGGCTGGCCCAATCGACACGCATCATCAAGCAGCGGCAGAACATCCGGGCGGACGACCGCGCCCTGGTACGCATCCGCCAGACCATCACGCAGCGCGTGGACGGTGCGCACGTAGAAGTTGCCGTCATCATGCCGTAACAGCACGGCGCAGCGATCCACGCCCGTCACGGCAGGCGCGAGGCGCGCCACCTGCTCCAGGGTGACATCCACCGGCTGCAAGCGGCTGATTGACTCGGCCACCTGCAGCAGGATCGTGGAAATCCATGCCTCTTCCTCGCGAGCGGCCGCCAGCCGGCTGTTATCGACCGTAGCGGCCACCTGGTGGGCGATGCCGCTCAACATCGACAGCCCCCGCTCGTTGGGCATGCGGCGCTCGCTGGGTGCGCCGCCGTCCTGCCCGAAACTGACGCCCAACACGCCGAAAACCGCACCTTTGTTCAGCATCGGCAACAGCGCAACGGCGCCGCCCGGACAGAGCAGCCGCATCAGTTCCGGCATCTCGAACTCGCCTGCGGCGCTCACCACTGCGGCTTTGACGGCGCGCAAGTGATCGAGCGCAGGCCAATCACCCACAAAGAAACGAAGCGCGACCGCGGGATCGGCGTCCAGCCCCTCGGCCGGCCACAGGCCATAGCTGGCTCCATACTGAAACGCCTGATACTCATCGTCCCACAGCCAGATCGTGCACGATGCCACGCCGGCCAACATTGCGGTAACGCGTACGGCCGCGTCGAGGACGGCTTCCACGCTGTCTGCCTGGCTGGTGACCTCGGCAACCTGGAGCATGACCGTGGTGACCCAGGCTTCCTCGCGCTGCGCCTCGAATGCGCGCGCCGTATTCACCGCTGCCGCTGACTGATCGGCCAGCATGCCCAGGATGAAGGTGTCGTTCTCGCCGAATGCGCCGATCTCGGCGCTCTGCACATCGAGCACACCGACCACTTCGCCTTCGACAAGGAGTGGCATAGCCAGTTCGGCATGAGTGTCGGGGAGCAGGCGCGGGTCGTCGGGACAGTAGCGCGGCTCGAGCGACACATCGTTGACGAGCAGCGGCTCGCCATGCTGCGCCACCCAGCCGATGATCCCCTCCTCGCCGATGCGCATCGAGCGCCCCTCGCGCTGCCACTTCTCGTTCAGCTCGCTGCCGGTGCTGGCCTTGAACTGCGCCCGATTGCTGCCGTGCTCGATGAGGAAGATCTGGACGTGGTAGTAGCCGAAGCGTGTTTGGATCAGCTCGACCACCTGGGTGAGCAGTTGGCCGAGATCGAGGATGCTAGTGAGCTTGCGACCGACATCTGCGACCGCCTGCAGGGCGTTGAGCCGATGCTGGCCGCGTTCGAAAAGCCGGGCGTTGTTGAGCGCCGACGCGGCCTGGTTGGTCAGCACGGTGAGGAGCCGCAGATGGTTGTCGGTAAACGCGTTGGGGTGAGGGTTCTGAATCGAGATCGCGCCGATGGCTGTCTCGGCGACGACGAGCGGAAGAAAGATGCCGGAGCGCGGGGGATGTGCGCTGATGTACGCGGGCCGAGCCGGCAGGTCGTCCACCTCCGTCTCAAAATCAGCGACCAGAAGCGGCTGGCGCGCCGCCCTCAACCAGCCGATGACGCCGTGTCCTGCCGGCACGACAAAGCATGTGGGGGGCTGGCGCACGCCGTCCTTGACCCAGACTTTGATCCGGTAGCAGTCGCCGTCGAAGATGCCGATCTGAAAGCTCTCGGTCGGCACGATTCGGCCCGCCAACTCGTAGATCAGCTCGCACAGTTCGTCTTCGGCGAGCTGCGCCTCGACGATGGCCCGGCCGATTTCGGCCAGGGTCGCCAGTTCGCCGGCTGGGACACATTCGTCGGGGTCAGCCTGGTCGTCCATCGCAACGCCTACTTTGAGGGCTTGGCGGATCGCCCCTCCGACGATCCCCGTTTTGGGCCTCCCGGTACGACCTTGTGCTTCTCCATCACCAACGTATTGCCGCGCTCCGGCGAGAAGGCGAAAAATACTTTGTCCATCAGCTTACGCATCAGGTGGAGGCCGAGGCCGCCCACGGGACGCTCTTCGAGTGGGCTGGTCGTATCAGGTGGGGGGACGCCCTCGGGGTTGAAGGCTCGGCCATGATCATGTAGCGTGATGACGACGTCCCGACCGCGCGTCTCGAAGCGCAGATCAAGCTCTCCGGCCGAGCCACCGTAGGCATGCTCGAACACATTGCAGCACGCTTCATCGACAGCCATCTGCAGATCGAAGCGCGCCGCCGAATCGACATTCGCCCCATCGCAGGCTTCTTCGACGAACCGGCTGATGCGCGGAAGCTCGCTCTTGGTGCCGGTCAGCACGAGCTCGCGCCGGAATTGCGTCATGCCAGGCTCCGACTGGGTGGCGGAAGGCTGGAAGCTGGCGACCAGATACTACGATAAAATCAGTGTCCAGTTTCCAGATTCTAGCCTTAGAAGCTACCGACCGCCTCGGCTTCGGTGCTGTACACCATGAGCTGGCTCTTGAGGCCGGTGAGGTCGAGCACCTTGTCGACGTTGGGGCTCAGTTCAGCGAGGCGCAGATCGCCGCGATTCCAGCGGCGGCACGTCTTCCACGCGCCGATCAGCTCCCGCAAGCAGGCGCTGCTGGCGTAGGTCACGCCCTTCATATTGACGACGATTTTATATCTCCCGGCATCGGTTGCCGCACGCAATTGGCTGCCCAACTCCGGGGCGACGCTGCCATCAATACGGCCACTCAGCCGGAACAGAGTGCAGCGTTTCATATCGACGTTTGTGAGCTCCATAGTGAGTCCTCCTAACAAGCCGCGACGATTAGACAACAACGGCAACGAGTATACCACAGCCCCCAGTAGGGCGACAATTCAGTTAGGGGTGAACTGGCGGACGAATGGCGAATCAGCGAATAGACGATCATGGCGCGATTCGCTGATTCGCTGATTCGTGATTCGCTGATTCGCTCACCCGCACCGCCGCCATCCCCAGCCCCAGATACACCCACAACATCATCGACATGTGCGGATAAACCAGGTTGAACAGGTAATGATCGAAGAAGCCGCCGACCAGTACGCCGACCACGGCCGCGCCCAGACCGAGCAAGAGCGCTTCACTGCGCGGCTGGGGTGGATCAGCGCGGCGGATGCCACGCCAGGCATTGAACAGGGATGCCAGGAAGAGGCCTACCACCACCAGGAACCCGGCCACGCCGATCACACCCATCTCCTCCGCCATCAGCAGGTAGAGGCTGGAGACGCCGACGTACAGATTAGCGTCCGGTGAGCCGGAGAAGCCGACGCCGAGCCACGGATAGCGGCTGATCAACGCAAGCGCGTCTTTGTACTCGCCCAAGCGCATCAGGGTCGCGCGATCCTGGAGTTGAAGCCCCTCGACCAAATGCGCCAGATACGCGCCGGCGGGCGGCAGCAGCAGCAGCAACCCGCCTCCAATCAACGCCACCAGCAACAACTTGCGATAGCGCAGCAGCCCGATCAGGAGCACGCCGGCCGCCAATCCGGCCAGCGAACCGCGGCTGTAGGTGAGATACAACGCCGCCAGATCGAGCGCGAGACAGAGTATGAGCCAACGCCGGCGCAGAATCGGCTGCGAGCTGACCACCTGCGGCGCGGTGAGCGCGGCGACCAGGATCATGAAGCCGCCCAGGACGTTGGGGTCCACCATCGTGCCGATGGCGCGCATCGGGTTGTCGGGGCTGTCTTCGATGTAACGCAGCGCGCCGGCGCCGCCGGGATAGCCCAGCCGCGCCAACGCATCGAGCACGCGCACCGTCGATGTCGCAGGGATGACGTAGAAGAGGATCGCGATGGCGGCCGCTCCCGCGCCGGCCGCGATGATCAACCTGGCGACCAGATCGATGTCGTCTTGCGACCGCAGATTGTTCACCAGCAGGAAAAAGACGAGGATGCCCAGGATCAACTCGGCGAAATTGCGCAGGGTTGTGGCCGTCGGCTGGCCATAACGCAGGCCGTTGGCGAATCCGAGCAGCACCAGCAAGAGGAAGACCAGCACGGCCGCGCCGAGGCTCGTGCTCACCAGATCGCGCTGCCGCCGGGTTGCGATTCGCATGATCCAGACGAAGAAGAGCGCCAGGAGCGCCAGATCGAGGAAAGTCGGCGTAAAGCCGATCTTGAACGGCAGCGTGGCGAACGGCAGCAGCCCGACGATCGCAAACAGCGCCACCAGCCCCCAGCGCAGATCGCGCAGCATCAGCAGCCCGCCGACGACCACTACGACACCGGCGACCGCGTAGACCGGTCCCAGCACCGCCACGATCAGCGC
Source organism: Anaerolineae bacterium (assembly GCA_025454565.1). GTDB lineage: Bacteria > Chloroflexota > Anaerolineae > CG2-30-64-16 > CG2-30-64-16 > JALOOE01. The sequence continues at coordinate 3,059 of JALOOE010000046.1, read as the reverse complement.
CGCCAGCAACCCGCCCGCAAGCAACAGCCCGATCAGCCCGGCGGCGGAAACCCGCCGGTCCGGGCTGAAAAACAGAGACTCCGCGCGCCGGATGATGAAAGCGGTCATCGCAGTCCAGGTTCCTCGATAACAGGCAGCACAGCCAACTCCACGTGATCCGCCCCGGCGGAGCTTTTCCAGCGCGGGGCATTCGGTTTCGCCGGGTCATACAGCGCAGCGATCAGACGGTATGCGCCGGGCGGCAGATAGCGCGGCAGCGCGATGCTGGCGCCGCTCGGCTGCTCGCCGAGCTGGGCGGCGCCGAACGGTCGATCAGTCTGCGCCACGAGCTTACCGCCGGCATCCAGCAGTTGTAGCGTGAGTTTCTCCGCCCCACCCAACGCGCTTGCGTCGCCCGCCCAACGCAAATAGACCGGCAGCACATCACCCGGGATCAGCCGTTCGACCGGGACGGCGGCGCCGATCAGCCGCACGCCAGCCGCGCCCAATGGGTTGACAAATTCCACGTCGACACGCGGCAGGGTCGGCGGCGGCCGGCCAAAGACCTGCACCTGCCAATTGCCAACCGGCGTCTCGGCGAGCAACTCATAGCCGCCCTGCGCTACCGAGGTCGACGCGACGCCACGCGCGTCCCAGATTGGATTCTCTTGCGCGGCGATCACCACGCGTTGCACATCCTTGGCAACCAACGCGACAACCTCACGCGCCGCGCCTTCCGCGCTGTTCGCCGCCGGCGGCAGCACCAGGCGTTCCGCCGGACCGGCATAATAGTACCACAAAGTCGGATCTGGGAAAGTCTGAACCGTGGTCGCCTTGTCGGACGCCCACGCAGCCGAATAGCGCTGCAGCACCGCCGCCAGATTTCGCCAGCCGTGCGTCTTGCTGTATGCCGGATCGTCGTAGTGCCGGACGAGCGAAAGGCCCGCGCCTACGACCAGCATGATCAGCAGCGCCGCGGCCGTATAGCTGAGTCCGGTGCGCCATCCGGTCTTTTCTCTACCGGCTTCAGCATCCTGCGCTTCGTGCGGAACCGAAATCGCCGCCGCGATGAACAGGAAGAAGGCCGGCAGCGCGGCGACCAGATAGCGTTCGTTGAAGATCGGCCGGCTGAGCGCGCCAAGCCAGGTCGCCAGCAGCGGCAGCCCCAGGTAGAGCGCCAGCAGCCACAACGTTCGCCGTCCGATCGGACCGGTCAGTGCCAGGCGCGCCGCGCCGATCAACACCAGGAGCGCCGCCAGCAGGGCCAGCACCGGCCGCTGGTCGCCGGGCACGCTCTCGCCGGCGGCGAAAACGCTCAACGACCGCACCCACATCGCCAGGAAGGCGGGCGAATCGCCGTTGCCCCCGTAGCCGGTCAGCGTCGCGCGCGCCATCAGCAGCCACGGCAGATAGAGCAGCCCCGTTACCGCCTGCACCGCCAACCACGGCAGCAGGTTCCGCCGCTCGGCTCGCGCCCAGATCGCCCGGCCGATGACGAAGACGTTCTGCGCGACGATGACATACGCTGCGTAATAGTGCGTGTGCAGCGCCAGCCACGTCACGCCGATGTAGCCCAGCCAGATGATCAACCGCCGCCGCGCCAGCGCCTCGAGCATCAGCAGCGTGCTCGCCGTGGTCAGCGCCAGACTCATGCTGTACATGCGGGCGTCCTGGCTGTGCCAGATGGCGTACGGGCTGAGCGCCAGCAGCGTCGCTGCGAGCGTCGCAGCCGCCCAGCCCAGTCCTAGCCTGCGCCCCAACCGGTAGAGCAACGCCACGGCGAGCACGCCGAACCACAGGCTGGCAAAACGCAGCGCGAACTCGCTGTGCCCAGCCAGATCCAGCCAGATCTTCTCGACAAAGTAGCTCGCCACCGGATGCGGCTCGCGCAGGCTGATCGTCGAAGCGATGATCTTCTCGAACGGCTCCAGGGTGAACAGCCGTCCCAATGCCTCGTCGCCGCGCAATTCCTGGTAGCCTAACCGAAAGACGCGCAGCGCGAAAGCCAGGAGCAGAACGACCAACATAGCAAGACGACGGAGGACGGCAGGCGGATGACCGCCGACCGACGAAGGACAAAAGACGAAAGACCAAGAACCGCCGCCTGAATCCTGTTGTCTGACTCCTGACTCCTGACTCCTGACTCCTGACTCCTGATTCCTGACTCCTGTTCCCTGATCCCTGGCTCTCAACACCCGCCATCCAATCGCCGCGATAAGTAACAGCAACGCCAGCCCGGAGACTGCCGTTGCACCGTCGCGCGCCAGCCAGGCATCCAATTCTCGCTCACGATCAGCAGACCGCCATGCTCGCTTTGGACGTGCGCGCGCAACCGATGGGGCGCGAGGCGCTCCAAGCGCACGCGATTGTCGCCCGCCAGTGCGAGCGTCCCGTCCTCCAGACCGCTCGGCGCCGGCGGCGGAATCAGCGCGGTCTGCTCCGGATCGAAGCGCGCATCACCCATCAGCGGCCGTGCGTGCGCGTCGTCGATCGTGAGGACGGAGCTGACCACCCAGGCGCGCGGATTCGCCGCAGCGAGCCGATGGAGATAGCCGGGGCTTTCGCCGCCAGGGATGGCGGTTCGGCCTTCGACCGGAACATAGAGGTCGGGGCGCGACGACAGCACGGCTCTCACGCCGGTAAGCCGCCACAACCGCTCGCGGGGGAAATCGGCCAGCAGTGCAGCGTAGCGCGCCAGTCGCAATGGACTGCTGCCCGACACATCCTCGGCCCCTACGAACATACCGTAATCCTCGAACAGGAGATCCTCATTGTGCACCCGACCAGGCACGCTGCCATCGGCGCTTTGCGCGGCCGGGCGCATGGCCACCGCCGCCGCCGGCGGATAGACGCGCTGCTGCGCCAGGTTGACGGCATAGTTCGCGACGAACAGCCCCGCGACGGTGAGTGCGACTAATAGCCATAATCGCTTCTTGCTGGTTATGTCAAACCACAGGATTGCCACCCACCCGCCCAGCGCAAGTAGTCCGGCCACCAGCCCGAGCGCCCACGCGGGCTGGCTCGCCGCCGGATCGGCGGTTGGCTGCAAGATGAACGCCGCGGCAATCAGCCCGGCCACG
>JALOOE010000634.1 GCA_025454565.1 Anaerolineae bacterium | reverse complement strand
AGAGCCTGAGATCGAGGCCAAGCCGCAACAGACCTGGACGGCGGTCTTCGACAAGACCGGCGGCCTGGCGGTGATCAGCACAGGGTTGCTCGAAAGCGCAGTGAGCGATCTGCCGGAGCGGCCCATTGGTTTGACCCTCCTCCGGGCCACACGGCGCACGGTGATGACTGACGGCGAGCCGAACGGCCAGTTGCAGGGGGATCTGCGTTTCCGCTATTGGATCGCGCCGTTGGCGGGAGAGCCGGAGCGAGCATGGCTGTGCCAACTGGGCCAGCAACTCGAAGGCGGTCTACGAGCGGTCTACCTCGCGCCCGACGACATTATCCAGCAAAAGGTGCAGAGCGGCGATCCGTACGGCGATCCCGATTGGCGTGCAACGATTCTGCCGCCGACCGCCGGTTTCCTGGATGTGAGCGGCCCGGCCGTGGTTACCAGCCTGCGTCAAACGAACGCGGGTGTAGAACTGCGCATGTTCAATCCTGACGTGAAGGATGGACGGGCAGTGGTCAAGCTGGGCGATTGGCCCGGCGCGACGCCGATACAAGCCCAACCGGTCAACTTCGAGGGCCAGCCGGCCGGCCGGCCTATCCTTCGCCGGCGGCCGGTTGTCGCTGAAGCTGGGTGCGAAGAAGATCGTTACGTTACGGCTGGGGTGAGAGAATCACCACGGAGGCACGGAGAACACGGAGGACGAGAAGAACTGGCTGCCTCCGTACTCTCCGCGCTGCCGTGACAAGATCAAGGACAGATTCTGGAACATGGGCATCTATTCAGATCATCTCCAACACGAAGTCCGGATCGAGCGAATGCGACCCGAACAGATCGAGGCGGCGAAGGCGCAGCGACCGGCGATCTATGTGGCGTGCGGCTCAGTCGAGTGGCACGGCTACCACAACCCGGTCGGCCTCGATACGCTCAAGGCGCACGAGCAGCTCGTCGGTCTGGCCGGCCGACTCGGCGGCCTCGTCTACCCACCGATCTTCCTCGGCGCGGGCGGCGGGCACACCCGCTGGCCCAGCTCGTTCATGGTCAGCGCTGAGCCGATGATGCGGGTCGTGGCGGATCTGCTGCACGGCTTCGAGCGGGACGGCTATCGGAAGGTGATCCTGCTATCCGGCCACTATCCCAACCAGCGGGAGTACATGCTGCCGGCGGCGACCCTCTACCGCGATGAGGGCGGGACGATAGACGTCCTGTCCCTCATCGAGAACCAGGCTCCGGGCGTGGCAGGCGATCACGCCGCGAAGTATGAGACTTCCTTCATGCTCTACCTCTGCCCCAACCTGGTGGACCTGGGCCGTCTGCGGGTTGGCCCACAGGATGACATCGCCGGACCGGATCAAGTGGTGAACTGGATGGGCGAGGCATACGAAGGGCACCCCTGTTATGGACTGGTCGGCATCGACCCCCGCGCCTACGCCTCGGCCCAGGTAGGGCAGGACAACACCGAGCGTCTGCTGGCGTACCTGGCCGCGTGGTTGGATGCCTAGTACAACCCGTCAGAAATAGTCCGCCGGTTCAGACGGTTAGCGGGCGACCGGCGTAAGTCCATTTGAAGGGTTTGGCCTTGGCCCGATTGAAAAACTCGATGAAATCCAGGATACGTTGGCGCAACTCTGCGTTGGACGTGAAGCTACCGCGCTTCAAAAGGCGGCGCACCAGAATGCTGAACCAGATTTCAACTTGGTTGAGCCACGACGTGTGTTTCGGCGTATAGACGAAGCGGATGCGATGCGCCGTGTCTTGTAGGAAAGCGGCGCGTGCCGCCATGTTGGCCAGAATACCGTTTTCGCCCTTGCGGCCCAGGTCATCCCGGATGGCGCATTGCTGGGCGACCCAGCGCACCAGCGACTCGGATTGGTGCGTGTTGAGATGATCCAACACGAAGATCCAGGTACCCTGCGGATCTTCAGCCACCGTCTGGGCGACATGGGCGACGAAATCCGCTTCGGTGCGGGTGTCACCAATGGTCGGTGCGATGACTCGACCGGTGGCGATCTCGAAATTGGCGGTCAGGCATTGGGTGCCGTGCCGGATATACTCAAACTCACGCCGTTCGACCAAACCAGGTTTCATCGGCAGAGTTGCAGCGAGGCGTTCCAGTGCCTGGATGCCCGTCTTTTCGTCGCTGCTGACGAGATGTACGCCCGCCGCATGCAGCACGGGCGCTTCAGCATAGAGATCACACACCGTCTTGACTTCCCGGTTGAACTGCTCCGGCTCGGCCGGTTCAGAATTCAGCCAGTAGCGACTCAGATGCGGCTTGAGATCGGCATCGCTTTAAAAATCGCCCCGCACTGCGGGCTGAAATGCTGGCGACGATGCCCCGTTTGACGACTTCGTCAGCCAACTCCTGGGGTATCCAGTGCGTGACCGGGAGGTCCGAAGCCGACGGTTCCTCACAGGCCACGGCGATGATCTGCACAATCTGTGCGGCACTGAAGCAACTGGGCGCACCGGAACGGTACGCATCCGCGAGGACCGCCTCGATAGCCTCAGCCAAGGGCTTCTCGGCGCTTTCCTCAGCCTCGACAGCCGCCAAGCCAGCAGCGGCGTTCAGCCAGCGCTCGCGCCACTGCCGGACGCTCTCGCGGTGCAGCCCGAGACGTTTAGCGATTTGCTCATTGTTACTGCCATCGGCGGCAGCCACAATGATTTTCACCCGTCTGACCAGCCGTTGCGGACTGGTCTGGCGGCGCAGCAAGTGCTGCAAAGCACTTTGCTGCCGATCACTCAACGTAATAACTGTAGGTTGGGGGCCAGCCATCGTTTCACTCCTGGTGTGTGCTGCCCCCAGCTTACCATCAGGCTAACCGACGGCCTAATTTGGCCGGGATGTACTAGGAGGATCACATCCTGCAAATCAGCCGCCAGCGCGCAGCCAACCGCGTCGCAGATAGTTTACGAGCTGCTGGGCGGCAGGAGGTCATGATCGAGTAGCCGGGTGGGCTTCATGAGAGATATGCTTGTGGACTGACGAAGAATCTCGGACGAGGGGAACGCGGATGACGCGAACGACGCGGAGGCCGGCGTGCTATTTCGGCCCGAGTTCTCCGCGTCGTCCACGTCCCGCTTTGCTGAAGTACCCCTGGATCAGGTCGCCAGGTTATCGCGCTTGGTGCAGCCGTCTTGGGTTACGGTTGGAACGGCGGTGGGTTCTGCGCCTGCACCTGGTTGACCTCACCCTGACCGTTCTCCCCGCGCACCTGGCCGCCGCCGGCAAACGCAGGCAGCGCCAGGACAAGGGAGAGC
>JALOOE010000633.1 GCA_025454565.1 Anaerolineae bacterium | reverse complement strand
GCAGTCACATCCGACGCGGGCAGCGCCACGTACTGAGCGTACGCGCCGAGTCGACTCACGCCGCCGCGGGCGTACACACTATCCCCTTGCCTGAAGGTCGTCACCCCGGCGCCAACCGCCTCGACAACTCCGGACACGTCGGTGCCCAGGATGACGGGTAGGGTGTAGTTAAAGTAAGCGGACATATAGCCCGCACGCACGGCGCAATCGAACGGATTGACCGAGGTGGCATGAACGCGGATGAGCACCTCGCCATCCCCGACAACTGGACGCGGTGCATCTTCATAGGCCAACACATCCGCGCCGCCGTAAGCGTGAATCCGAACGGCTTTCATTGATGACATTGCAAGACTCCTTCGAGGTTGGGATCGATTTGTCAAAGACGCATCCTTGGGCGTTCCTGACACTAACACTTAGCACCAATCATCTTCAAGTGATGTATTTAATCTTCCCATAAGGTATCTGAAAACAGCACATGAACCTGTGGCAGGCATCGCCGCCGCAGAACACACGAGTTTTCACCCGAACCCTCTGCCCCCCGGTTTTGACCGATGCGAACATTTGAGTTACAGTAGTATCTCAATAGAACCGCTACACACCGTGAGATGCCCGTGACTGCTGCTGCCCAAACCCCACCGCTGACCCGCAAACGCGAGTTCCGGCTCGAAGACGAATATCACTACAACCGCACCGGCGCGGTGCGCTGGATCATCTCGCACGCGATGCGCTACCCGCTCTTCCCGGTCATCGCACTTGCGGCGGCAATCCTCAACAACTTTGCATACAGCACCATCCAGGTCCTGATCGGCCAAGCGTTCAACCTGATCACAGCGCAGCCCTGGGCGACAACGGCCCTGCTGGCGATCGCCGCCGGCGTCGGCCTGGCAGCGGTGACCCAAGGCCTCACCGGCCTGGGGCGTAACTATGCGTTCGAGTTCCTGGCGCAGCGCGTCGAGCGTGACGCGCGCGACGAACTTTATGTCAGCCTGCTCGGCAAGAGTCAGACCTTTCACGGCCGGCAGCGCATCGGCGATATTATGGCGCGCGCCACTAACGACGTGCGTTTCCTGAATCTGCTCTTCGCGCCCGCGCTGATGCTGCTGGTCGATTCGGCGATGGCGATCATCGTGCCGCTCTTCGTCATCAGCCGGATCGATCTCCGCCTGCTGCTCGTGCCGCTCCTCTTCCTGGTGGCGCTGGCAATCACAGTATGGGACTACAACCGCCGCCTGAATCCTGTCAGCCAGCAGTTGCGTGAGCAATTCGGCTCGATGAACGCCGGTCTCACCGAAGCCATCTCCGGCGTCGAAGTCGTCAAGGCCAATGTCCAGGAACACTATGAGTGGGATAAGTTCACCGGCAACGCCCGCCGCTATCGCGACCTCTACATTCGCCAGGGCCACATCCAGGCGTTCTACCTGCCGACCCTCGCCTTCGCGGTGGCATGGGCGGTCGCGTTTCTGTGGGGTGCGCTGCTGTGGCGGGCCGGCGAAATCAACGCCGGGCAGTTGATCAGCTACATCGGGTTGATGGGCACGCTGCGCTTCCCCACGTTTATGTCAATGTGGATCTTCAACCTGGTGCAGATGGGTGTCGCCAGCTCACGGCGCATCCTGGAGACGATCAACACTGAAACGGAACTGGACGAGAACGTCGCCGGTTATGCCGCGCCGATCCACGGCGAAGTGACCTTCCAGGATGTCAGCTTCGGCTACGGCGACCAGGAGGTGCTGCGAGGGATCAGCTTTCGCGCGGCGCCCGGCGAGACGATCGCCATCGTCGGACAGACCGGTTCCGGGAAATCGACCCTCACGCGCCTGATCAACCGCATCTTCGACGTGAACAGCGGCCGGGTGCTGATCGATGGCGTGGACGTGCGCGACTGGAGCCTGGAATCGCTGCGGTCGCAGATCTCGACCATCGAGCAGGACCCTTTCCTCTTCTCGCGCACGCTCGCCGAAAACATCGCGTTCGGCTGCGCCGACGCGTCCCAAGAGACGATCGAGGAAGCGGCGCGCGCGGCCCAGGCGCATGAGTTCATCACCTCGTTCCGCGAGGGCTACGCGACCGAGGTGGGCGAGCGGGGCGAGACGCTCTCGGGCGGTCAGCGCCAGCGCATCGCCATCGCGCGCGCGTTCCTCACCGATCCGCGCATCCTGATCCTCGACGACAGCACCAGCGCCATCGACAGCGCCACCGAAGATCAGATCCAGCGCGCCATGCGCCGCATCAGCCAGGAGCGCACCACCTTCCTGATCACGCATCGCCTCAGCCAGATCCGCTGGGCCGACCGCATCCTGGTGCTCCGCCGCGGCGAACTGGCCGACCAGGGCACGCACGAAGAATTGATGGCGCGCAGTGCGGATTATCGGAAGATATTCGCGCGCTATGATTGATGAACGATGAATGAGCTATCCGAAGGTATATTCATCATTCATCCTTCATCATTCATCATTCCGCATTCTGCCTTCCGCATTCCGGTGAATCATGGGTTTCATCCTTGACGGCCTCGAAACCGAGGCATACGACCGCAACTACAGCGACCGCGAGCTGCTCCGGCGGCTGCTGAGCTACTTCGCGCCCTACCGCTGGCAGATGATCCTGGTCGCCGCGGCCATCTCGCTGAACTCGCTGGCCGGCGCGCTGGGGCCGATCCTGATCTC
>JALOOE010000632.1 GCA_025454565.1 Anaerolineae bacterium | reverse complement strand
TGGCGCAACTGCAACTGCGGCGCGTCTTTATGAGCCCCCTGGCGGAAAACCTGGGGGCCGTAGTCGCCGGCATCCAGATCAGCAAAAGCTGGGATCGCGTCGAAAGCCCGTGGTTCAATCTCTTCAACGAGTTCCCGCTGGAGCCGTTTGACGACGAGCAGGCAGAGGAGTTGCTCGTCGAGCCGGTACGCGGCGTCTACGAGTGGGAGCCGGCGGCGATCGACTATGTTGTGGCACGCGCCGGGGGCCGGCCGCATCGCCTGCAGCAGCTCGCCCTGGAGGCGGTGAATCATATGCTGGCCGCCGGCCGGCTGCGCATCACCCTGGAGGACGTCCAGGCGGCTGATGCGCTTATTGAGCACACGCGGGCGGGATCATCAGCGTGACCCAGAAATCTGTTTGAGAGACGGCAGAGCATGCGGAATCCCTACATCACCGGGCCATATGTGCTGGGGCGCCGACACTATGGCCGCAGCGACCTTTTGGATCGCCTCTTGCACGGAGAAAGCCACGCCTATTGGGTCATCGGCAACCGGCGCATCGGCAAGACATCGCTGCTGCGGCAGTTGGAGACGCTGGCGTTGACCGATGCGCGCCTGCTGCCCGTCTTCTGGGACATGCAGGGCTGTGACAGCATCGAGCGCTTGGGTTGTTATCTGGCTGATGCGATCCAGGAGCGGCTCGATGAACTCTTGGCGCTCGGCCTCTCCATCGAAATCGTCCGGGAGGAGAACGTCCTGACGCTGCTGCCCGCGCTCAGGCGAACGATCGCACGCGCTGATCGCGAGTTGCTGCTGTTGTGTGATGAGACCGAGGTGTTGCTCAACATCGCCGGCGCGGAGCCGGAGTTGGCTCAGCGCCTGCACCATGAGCTGACATACGGCGTCGGCCAACGGGTGGTGGCCGTCTCGACGCGCACCATCTACCAGATGCACGAGGTGTGCCGTTCGTGGCCCACATCGCCGTTCCTGACCGGCTTCGATATGTCGCAGATGTTGGGCAGCCTCGACGTCGAAAGCGCACGCGCACTGATCCTGCAAACGCAGGCCGACGAACAGGTGCACGTCGATCCCGAAGTGATCGACGCGCTGTGCGATTTGACCAATCGACACCCTTACCTGCTGCAACTGCTTTGTGCGCGGCTTTTCCAGCCTGATGGCTCCTTGCGACCGATTGATGATGCTGACCTGGCCGTCGATCCGCTGCTCGGCGGTTTCTTCCAGAACGACCTCAGCGCGCTCTCCGATTTCGAGCGGCGGATCGTTGCGTCGGTGGCCGAGCGAGGCGCGATTGATGAGGCAGCGCTGGCCGATTCGATCGGCGAAGCTCCGGGACAGCTCCAGCGGCCGCTGAGCGAGCTCGATCGTCTCGGCTATCTGCGCCAGATCGACGGCCGGCGGGCCATCGGCAACCGGTTCCTCGCCAACTGGCTTGCCGGGGAACGGCAGAAGGCAAGTTCCGAGGGTGTGCGCGCCGCTGCGGAACCGGCACAGATGCGCGGCCAGGACACGGCCGCGCTGATCGCACAGGTGAACGACCGGCGCTCGCGCCTGGTCGAACTGGAAGTGATCCGTGCGCGCGAGTTGTTGGGAGTGTCGGCGCAAGTGCTGGCAGAAATCCGGCAGACCGAAGATGAGATTCGAGAGTTGCGAGCGGCGCTCGCAGCGAACCTGAACGAGGAAAGCGCGTGACTGAGATCCCTGTTGCCGATCTGAGAGCGCAGTATCTGAGCATCAAGCCTGCTATCGATGCAGCCATTCAACGCGTGTTGGAGAGCACCAGCTTCATCCAGGGGCCGGAGGTGCTTGCATTCGAGCAGGCATTCGCCGGTTATCTGGGCGTGAGCGAGGCGGTGGGGGTCGCGTCGGGCACGGCGGCGCTGCATCTGGCGTTGCTGGCATGCGACATCGGCCCCGGCGACGAGGTCATCACGACGCCACTGACGTTCTACGCGACGGCGGAGTCGATCGTCCAGGCGGGTGCGACCCCGGTCTTTGTGGACATTCTGCCCGACTCGTACAATATCGACCCGGCCAAGATCGAGGCGGCCGTAACCCCACGCACCCGCGCCATCATGCCGGTGCACCTCTACGGCCAGTCGGCGGATATGGACGAGATCGGGGTCATCGCCCGGCGGCACAACCTCCGTGTGATCGAGGACGCGGCGCAGGCACACGGCGCGCGCTATCGCGGGCAACATTGCGGCGCCATCGGCGATGTGGCGTGCTTCAGCTTCTATCCCAGCAAAAACCTGGGCGGCTACGGTGACGGCGGCATGCTCACCACCAATAATCCGGAGATCGCCGCGCGTGCGCGGCGGTTGCGCGATCATGGCCGGGTGGGGAAGTACGAACATGTCGAGCTTGGCTGGGCCTACCGGCTCGATGCGCTGCAAGCGGCCATCCTCGGCGCCAAGCTGCCGTATCTGGACGACTGGGTGGCGCGCCGGCGCGCCGCGGCCCAGCGATACAACGAACTGTTGGCGGGCAGCGAGATTGTCACCCCGTCAGAACGGGTTTATAATCGCCACGCGTATTATTCCTACGTCATCCGGTCGCCGCGCCGCGATGCGTTGGCTGCGCATCTCAAGTGCTCAGGCATCGGCGCAGTGATCCACTACCCGATCCCGATGCATTTGCAGCCGGTCTACGCGCCGATGGGCCTGGG
>JALOOE010000631.1 GCA_025454565.1 Anaerolineae bacterium | reverse complement strand
CCGTCACCGGACATCGCCATCGGCTGGCCGCCGCGCAGCAGATCGATCTCCACCAGGTTGGTCAGACTGCCCAGCACCTGCCGGCGCTTGCGTTCGTAGAGCTCACGGCCCTCGCCGGGGACCTTGTTGGCAGGCGACAAGATCTCCAACACCGTCACCACCAGCTCGTCCCGTCCACGGATCTCGAGATAGGTCTCGCGCGCCAGGTCGGGCACGGGCAGATCCACGACCGCGACGCCGGCGCCGCGCGGCCGCGCAGCGGCGCGATAACGCACCGCCGACTCGTTCAGGCGTGTGACGGTCAGATCCGGCCGGCCAGCGAAGGTCAGCGCGCCCCCTTCATAGCTGTAGGTGCGCTCCTCGACCGCGACCACATAGCGCGGCCGCAGCCGCGGGGCCAGGTCGTCGGCCAAAGCAACGATCAAGCGATTGTGCACATCCGGCCAGAGCGCCGGCTGCTCGAGATAGGGGTCCATTCCGGGGAAAGGCGTGGGCATAGCGCAACCTCCTGGGCAGGAACCTGACTGCTCCCTCTGCATGGAACCGAGACGAGCGCTCCAGAAAAGCGTGGGGATCGAGAATCGCGCGGTCATGACACTGCGTCAAACTACGCAAAAGCGCATCACCGGTCACGATGCGTGAGTCATGATCATGCACCGCCGGTACGTACAGCGCGCAACACTTCAGCCACATCTGCCTCGACCTGGTCCGGCGTCACGTCCGCATTGCGGGACCGGAGCTCGTCATAGACGGCAAGCCGAGCCTCGCGTTCACGCTTTTGTTGGCGCAAAGCCGTGAGCTCGCGGTATTCGTCATAGCCGATGATCACGGCCAGCGGCCGGCGGTTGCGTTCAATAACCGTGCTGCGACCCGCATACCCGGCCTCAGCCAGAATCTGCGCCAGGTTAGCCCGCGCCTCGACAGTGCTGATCACTCGCTCCATCATCACGAAGTCCCCTTCTGCCTTGCTCACCCATTCAGCCGTGATCGGCTTCATAGAGCACCTTGCCTTGTTCCAAGATGTCGCGGATGAAAGTATCGCCCATTGCCAGGCGCTCGCGAATTTTCTCCGGGGTGCGCACGAGCAGGTCGACAGGGAAACGCGGCCTGACCTTCAGGCGCATCTCGACCGATTTGCCAACTGGCTTGCCTTCGAATGGCATGATGACCAATAAGTCGACATCGGAATCCGGGTTCGGATTGCCCCACGCGTAGGAACCGAAGAGCACGATACGACGAGGGTGGAACTCGTCGACGATGCGCTCACTCAATTCTGTGATTTGGTCTGTACTCGTCATGGCGATCGTCTCCTGATCAACATACATCCTGAGCACATTGTACGGTGTGATCACGCCATTGTCAACATGGATATGACCAGTGTTGGCCTGGCCAGATTGTCAGCAGAGCAGACCGGGATCAAAATAATCGTCGTTCAGCTTTGCTGACGCCAGAACCTGGTGAGGAAAGATGCCATGCTCATCTGTCGCAGTACCAGGCTGGTCAGCCTGGAAACGTGCTCCTGCGGTGATGCGATGCAATCCATGCCTCTGCGTGATCTGATCTCAGACATCCATGCCCTAGATCGGGAACTCCACCGGCTCGAAGAAAAGTACAATCTGCTTTCGGAGGACTTTTACCAGTTGTACGAGACAGGCCGCCTGCGCGATGAGGTTGTCGAAGAGATCGACGACTACGGACGGTGGGCGGCGCTCTACCGCATACGCTTGCGCCGCAACGTGCAGTGGGATCAAGCACAACCGTATCCCTGCCCCTGGGATCAGCTTCGACCAACCCAACCTACCTGTCTTGATCGAGGAAATCGAGTACAACCTGCTCAGTTCATGAGCGCAGCCCAGCCTGGCGCAGCAGCGCTGCGGCCCAAGAGGCGTCCTCCGCGTCCAGCGGCGGCTCCGGCTCGCCGCGGTAGTCGATGCGCAGGTCATAGCCGGCCCGGTCGTAGAGCGCGTGCAGCAGATCGTCGAGCGCCACCGGCGGCTCCTCCTCGCCCGCTTGCAGCGGCAAGGGAAAATCGGGGATCGGATCGCGCACGCCGAAGTAGTAGAGGTCGGCCCAGGGCCGCGCGTGGCCGCGGCTGACGAGGATGCGGTAGTGCGCCGGCTGGCCGTCGCCGGACATCGCCATCGGCTGGCCGCCGCGCAGCAGATCGATCTCCACCAGGTTGGTCAGACTGCCCAGCACCCGCCGGCGCTTGCGTTCGTAGAGCTCACGGCCCTCGCCTGGGACCTTGTTGGCAGGCGACAGTATCTCCAGCACCGTCACCACCCGATCGTCCCGTCCACGGATCTCCAGAAAGGTCTCGCGCGCCAGGTCGGGCACGGGCAGCTCCACTACCGCGACGCCGGCGCCGCGCGGCCGCGCAGTGGCCTGATAACGCACCGCCGGCTCGTTCAACCGCGTGACGGTCAGATCCGGCCGGCCAGCAAAGGTCAGCGCGCCCCCTTCATAGCTGTAGGCGCGCTCCTCGACCGCGATCACATAGCGCGGCCGCAGCCGCGGGGCCAGGTCGTCGGCCAGGGCGACAATCAAGCGATTGTGCATATCCGGCCAGAGCGCTGGCCGTTCGAGATACGGATCCATACCGGGAAATGGTGTGGGCATGGCACAAACCTCCTGCGTGGGCGAACTCAACTCCCAGCCAATGAGGGTGCGACCTGGGG
>JALOOE010000630.1 GCA_025454565.1 Anaerolineae bacterium | reverse complement strand
GAGTCAAACACTACACTAGATCTCGTAGTCCGCGGAACTCGTCAACAGAGAAGGACGTCGTGCCGAATGCACCATCAGCCCTTGACATGGACTCTGACAGCGTATTTGTGTAAACGCGCTGATAACCGCCTGAAGTACTGATCAAGAAACCGCGATCAAGGCGCAACGCGTGATCTTTGATGAGCCACGCCCAACTCAGGAAATTACTGACCCACGCGATGTGGCCATGGACGATTTTGTCGAGTGAGACAACGTCGTCGATGTCAGTGTCGCAATCGAATCGCCGGTAGGCGACAACTGGAGCAAATCTCAGACCCGACTTTGACACTTGCTAGTGACATAGCCGCGGGAAGCCGCGCCAGGCGTGGCTTTCGGGGCGATGGCCGAAATGGGTGTGTATCTAGGCTTGCGGGCGGCTCAGTCCAGGCGCAGGACTGGGGCGGGCGGCTTGATTTGCAGGGATTTCAATCGCTTGGCCGCTTCCGGGGTGGGCTCGGTGACCTGCCACACGGTGCCGTTGGGGCTGAACAATTGCGCGAGCTGGATCTGCTTCAGATCGTCACGGATATTGCGCCAGGTGTCGGCGCAGGCATGCTCGGCCACCCGCTCCAGCAGCAGCGCCAGCACCGTGATCGCCACATGGGCGTGGATGCGGTGCGGCGCCCAGTGGAACACCGGGCGCAGGTTCAAGCCGCTCTTCATGCTGCGCCAGGCTTGCTCCACCCGTTGCAGCTGCTTGTAACCGAGCGCCATGTCCGCCGCCGAGAGGGTGTCGTCGTTGCTGTGGACCACGAACTTGCCATCGAGCCGCTCGGCAGCAGTGATGGCCTGTCGATCGATGGCGAGACCCGCTGGGGTCTGCTTCAGGTAGCGCCCGTAGCGGGGGCTCGAACGCAGGGCGCATTCACGCTTGCTGTGACCCTCGGCGACATGGCGCAGGCTCTCCAATTCCGCTTCGATCTCACGGAGCAACTGCTCGCGGTGCGCCTTCTGGCGCGCGGCCTCCTGTGGGTTGAAACACACCGCGTAGCGGCGCGCCCGTGTGCCTTCGCCGAGGCTGACCTCCTTGACCTGGAGGTTGTCGGCCACGCTGCGGTAGCGCCCGGGGCGGGCGAGCACTTCCTTGGCCACTTCGTCGCCGGCTCTGACGGGCATCGCCATGAGGTACTTGCCGCCACCGCGGGCCAGCGTCTGGAAGTTGGCCGCCGAGACCATGCCCGCATCGCCCACGAACAGGCAGCGCGTGAGCTGCCAGCCCTTCAGGTCTTCCTTGACCTTGGCCACCGTGCTGACATCGACCGTGTTGCCGGGGAACACCCAGTGGCGTACCGGGAAGCCCTCGCGGGTGACCGCCAGGCCGATCACGATCTGTGGGGCATCGCCACGGCCGTTCTTCGAATGCCCGCGCTTTCTGGGTGCCGCGTAGGCTTTGCGCCCGGCCGCGCGGCTGCCATGGACCAGGTCATCGTCACCGGCGCCCTGATCTTGCTCGTCGATCTCGAAGTGCAGCGAGGTGGTGTCGTAGAAGATCACCTCCACGTCCAGGCTCAACAGGTCGGCCACCCGGAAGAAGATCTCGCGCTCGATCGGCTCCTTGTTCGCCTCCAGGAAGTCCATGGCGCGGTACAGGTGCTGCAATGCCAGCGCCTCGGTGCCGCGGATGCGCGCGTCCTCCTTCAGCCATTGCTCGTAGCAGTACAGCTTGGAGGCCGGCGCACAGGCGCGGTTGGCCACCATGGCGAACAGTGCCCGCTCGACGTCAAAGCCCAGCCGCCGGGCGCCGGCCTGGGTATTGAGGATCTGGTCGATGCCCAGGCGCTGCCACAGCGCCTGCAGTACATAGACGTCGCCGTAGGGCCAGGCGCACACCAGACGCCACTCGGGGCCGGTGGCCACGATCTCCGCGGGCGAGCAGCGGCGCAGGATGCTCTTGGCCAGCCGACGCAGCCGTTCCACCACCGCCTCATCGTCGGCGCGCCCGCAGTTGCACAGGATGCGCGTTTCGGCGCGGCGCTTCTCGGCGTTCCAGCTGTTCTCGGCCAGCTGCAGGTAGGTAACCACGCTGCCGTCGGCACGCCGCTGCTTAGACTCACGCAGGTACATGTGCCCAATGCTACGAACCGTAACCCGCGGCAGTCAAGCCATTGCGGGCAATCCATGTATCTAGGGATTTGGCGCCTCAGACCCGCCGCCCGCTCCACAAATCAACGACTTATGCGCAGACCGGCCCAAAATGTGACCAGGAACTGTCAAAGTCGGGTCTGAAGCGATCGGCTAGTTCGGGGTATGTGGGTTCAGCGTCGAGGAGTGGCGCTCTCCCTGGTGGTCTGGGCCGGTGGGCTACCCATGTTTCGCCGCTCGAACTCCACCGGTGAATGCGTCCGAGTGCAGAATGGCGACTCCGCGGGCTGTACAAGCCGACAATGCGACACACCCACAGTCCCGAATCGCGAATAGTTCGTAACCGCTGGCATCCGTGCCGCATGCGGCTTTCAGGGAACAAGCAGGTCGATCGCGATGCTGCCCCAGTTGCGCGCGAAGCGCCGGTAACGCCCGGTAACGACCTCACGCAGTATGAACGGGATTCTCAGGAACCGAGAAGCCGGGAGGTTGGCTCGTGTCTGCAGATGATCGAGTTTGCCGGACACCAGCTTGACGTGTCGATAGGGTAACGCGAGC
>JALOOE010000045.1 GCA_025454565.1 Anaerolineae bacterium | reverse complement strand
TGAGATAGCCGGAGAACGCAAAGACGCAGCCCGCCAGGAACGCGGCCAGCCGGTTGCGGGTCAGATCGCGCGCCAGCAGGTAGGTGAAGCAGCCGGCCAACGCGATATGAATGGCCGCCTCGACCTGAAGCCAATAGAGTCGCGACGCGGGGTCGCCCCACGGCAGTGTTAGCGCCAGTAGCAGATTGCTCAGCGGGTAGAAGACGGCGGCCTGTACGTCGGCCAGGAACGGATGGCCGGAGAAAGTGTATGGATTCCAGACCGGCAGCCGTCCGGCCAACAACTCGGCGCGCTGCAACAAGCTGAACGGCAGGAAATGATCGGTGAAATCGCCCGGCGGGAAGCTGCGCAGGCCCAACAGCAGCGGGGCGTAGAAGACAGCCGTCAGCGCAAGATAGCCCAGGAAAGCCGGCAGGTCGGGGGATATGCGTGCGCTTCGGGGCCGCGACCGGTCAGGTGTCACACTCGCTCCTCATGCATCGGGCCTCAGCAAAAGCCCTTCGGCTGCCGATTATACCATAGCCATCCCGCGGCACGTGCCTTGACAGATGCGGTGAAATCGACTACAAAGCTGTTGCACCCACGGCGGCGGAAGGATTGCGATGGGAGATGTTCGGCGCTCATTTGGGCGCGATGCTCTGACCTACCTCAAAGATGTTGACCACTGGCTCGATGTCGTCCTGGCGGCGATCGGCGGCTATGCCGCGGCCATGTTCGTTTGGGAGATGGCGCATCCGGCCATCCTGTCCGCGTTTCTTCTGAAAAATGCCCTGCCGCTGGAAGCGCGCCGCACCCTCGCGCTGCTCCTGATCGGCGGCATCGCCGCCGCCCTGGGGGTGTGGCTGCTCCTGGGCTGGGCGCGGAGCCGATCTCGCGCCCGATCGGTCGCCGCCGCGCTCCACCGCGCCGCGCGGCTGATCTTCCTGGCGGCGCCGCTGCCCCTCGTGCCGATCCTCGCCATCCCCGGCCTGGAGAAGGACGCGCCGTTCTTCGTTTTCGGCATCGTCGCGGCGCTGGCCGCGCTCACTTTTGTCGCGGTGCGGGGCGTCTTGACGCCGATGCCAGACGTGCCGGCAGCCCGTGAAACGTCAAACGTGAAACGTGAAACGTCAAGCGTCGAACGTCAAACGTCATACGTCAAACGTCAGGCGTCAAGCGTCGCCCGTAGTTCATCATTCATCGTTCATCATTCATCATTCATCATCACGCTCGTCCTCGCCGCGGGATACGCGCTCTTCATGAGCGCCCTCTCGGTGGCGCGGCACAACGGCTTCATGACGCACGCTTTCGATTTGGGCATCCACGATCAGGCGATTTACAACATCCTGCACGGCGGCACGATGCGCACGACCCTCTACGGGCCGTATGCTATCGACTACATCGGCGACCACTTCTCGCCGATCCTCTACCTGGTGGCGCCGATCTATGCGTTGTATCAGGATGCGCGCACGCTGCTGGTGCTGCAAAGCTTCTTCCTGGCCGCGGGAGCCATTCCGATCTACCTGCTGGCGCGGAACAAGACGCGCAGCGCCCTGCTGGCGGTGACGCTGGCGACAGCCTACCTGCTCTACCCCGCGCTGCACGGCGTGAACCTGAAGGACTTCCACCAGATTGCGCTGGTGTGCGTCCTGCTGCTGGCCGCGCTCTACTTCCTGGAGATCGAGCGCGATGTGCCATTGCTGATCGCGCTCGGCCTGGCGCTGATCGTCAAGGAGGAGGTGTCGCTGACCGTCGCGGCAATCGGCGCGTACATCTTCCTGGCCAAACGCCGCTATCGGCTCGGCGTGGCGCTGGCGCTGATCGGCCTCGCCTATTTCGCCGTCGTGACCGGCTGGCTGATGCCCCACCTGGGCGGCAAACCGCAGATCGACACACGCTTCGGCGGCATCATCGCGCCCGACACGCAAGGCGCGGCCGGCGTCGCCTGGACTCTCTTCACGAATCCGGTCTACACGGCGATGTCGATCCTGGGCAACCAGCAAAAGCTCATCTTCCTGTTCCAGATGCTCCTGCCGGTGCTCTTCCTGCCGCTGCTGGCGCCCGCGCTGGCCTGGATTCCGGCGCTGCCGGCGCTGGGCGTGTTGCTGCTCACCTCGGCGTACACGCAATACAACATCACCTATCACTATTCAGCGCACCTGATCCCGTTCATCTTTTTTCTGGCGATCCTGGGAGCAACGCGCTTCTTGGATATGTCTCATAGGGCCACAGCCGAACGCGCAGATACCTCATCCGCGCCCGCACCTGCACTGCACCGCACTGCGTTCGGTGCAAATGTGAGCGCTCGTCCGCATCCCAGGACCATCGCCCTGGCCGCAAGCCTGCTGGTCGCCAGCCTCGCCATGAGCTATCAGTTCGGGCAGATCATCCCGAAGCACGGGCCGGAATTCTTCCGGGTGGCCTTTCCCCGACCCGATCCGCACGCGGCGGTCGTTGAGCGCTTCGTGCGCCAGATACCGCGCGAGGCCGTCGTCAGCACCATGAGCGACATCGCCACGCACCTGACGGCGCGGCGCACCATCTACCTCTTCCCGGACGTGGCCGACGCCGAGTACCTGTTGCTCGACACCGACCCGCGCGCCAACTACTGGCCGCATGAGGGGCTGAAGGCGCGTGAGCGCGCGCTCCGCGACATGCTGCCGCAGATCCGGAGCGGGCAATTCGGGCTGGTGCGCAGCGAAGACGGCGTGATGCTGCTCAAGCGCGGCAGCGATCCGGCGCATAACGATGCGGCGCTGCGCACCCTCTACTCGGCGCGCTACGAGGCCGAGGAGATGAGCAGCGATCTCGACGCGCCCGCCGTGGCCGATCCGCAGGCGAGCCGTGGTCAGGCCCGCATGGCGACGCCGGCGTCAATCGGGCCCGACGGCAAGACCGCGCTGGTCTTTGGCCCCTACGCCGATCTGCCGCCGGGCAAATACCGCGCCGAGTTCATCCTGAAGACCGATCGTACCGATCGGGCTGAGCGGGTGGCGACGGTCGATGTCTTCACGCACAAAGACGGCTATGCGCGGGCGACGCGGGAGATTCCTGGCACGGATTTCGCGGCGCCTGACCGCTATCAGCCTTTCGCCATCGAGTTCGAGTCCGACAAGCCGCTGGAGGATCTGGAGTACCGGGTGCAGTATGGGGGCGTGGGCACGTTGGGACTGGACGCCGTGCGCGTGACGCCGGTGGAGTTGTGGCTCAAGTAGGGTGAACCACGGAATCACGGAGAAAACCGAATCGGACTTGGGGTTTTCACGCACCGGCAGTCGGCGGACTCTATCTGGCAACCTGCCCAGGTGCGGCGTACGGTTTGCGGGCGGTGAACAGTCGGGGTAGAATCAGGGTGCTGCACGCGCAGTTACCCTCTTGCACTCGGAACGACCATGAAAACGCGTTTGCTCGCCATCAATGTAGCTTGCCTGTTGCTCTGTTTCGGTCTTGCCGCGACGTTGGCCGACGCGGCCCGCCTGGAACAGGCGCAACCTAGACAATTGCGCGTGGCAGTCTCGCAGATTATGCCGTTTGCATACAAACAGGGTGACCAGTGGACCGGCTTCAGCGTCGATCTGTGGGACGCGATCGCGCGCCGGCTCGGCGTCGACTACGACTGGGTGGAAGTCAAGACGGATGCCGAGCAGTTGCAGGCGGTGCAGCGCGGAGATGCGGATATCGCGATCGCCGCAATCACCATGACCCCCGAACGGGAGCGGATGGTGGATTTCTCGCTGCCGTATTTCGACTCGGGCCTGCAGATCCTTATCCACCAGGATAACAGCCGCCCCCTGCTGAGCGCGCTGCACCTGCTTCGGTCGCTCCTATCCCCAGTCATGCTGCACTTCCTCGCTATCGCAGTAGTTGTCGTGTTCGCGTTGGCAAATGTGCTCTGGATCATCGAGCGACGTCACAACCCCGCCTTCCAGAAGGGCTACCTGCGCGGCCTCGGCGAAGGGCTGTGGGGCGTCATGCTGATCATTGCGACAGGCGAGCACGGTGATCGCGATGCGCCGCCTATCGTCAAGCGGCTCATCGTGGCGTCCATGTGGCTGTTCGGTGTCGTGCTGGTAGCGCAGTTCACGGCCACCGTAACTTCATCACTCACGGTGCAACAGCTCCAATCGAACATCGACGGTCCCGGCGACCTACCCGGCAAGACCATCGCGACCGTCCCTGGGAGCATTGCTGCCCAATATCTGACCCAACTCGGGCTGCCCTATATCGAGTTCACCACCGCCGACGAGGGCTACAACCTGCTCGTCCAGGGCCAGGCGCAGGCTATCGTTTTCGAGGCGCCCACGTTGCAGTATTGGGTGGCGAAGCGCGGCAACGGTGTGCTACAGATCGTGGGACCTGTCTTCCGACCGGAGAAGTACGGCATCGCGATGGCGGAGGGCAGCTCCCTACGCAAGCAGATCAACGAGACGCTGCTGAAGCTATACCAGGATGGCACATACGAAGACATCCACGGCAAGTGGTTCTCTCACGGCACATAACAAACAACTATGGGCCGATCAGGCCGCGCTGGACGCCCATGGCCAGATGGACGCGAGCCCACATATCATCTCATGCAGGGGGAAACGCACTTATGGACACCGCTGCCATCCGCGATACGCTGCCGCTCTGGGCACTGTACATCATCACCACAGCGATTGTTTTGCTCTCGGCCGAGGCGGGCTGGCGCCTGGGCAACTACCGGCGCCAGCGCCCGCACCACGAGAAGGATGCGCCGGTAGGTGCGGTCGTCGGCGCGACGCTCGGCCTGCTGGCCTTCCTGCTGGCGTTCACGTTCGGGATGGCGGCATCCCGCTACGATACCCGGAGGCAGCTCGTCCTGCAGGAAGCCAACACCATCGGGACCACCTATCTGCGGGCCGACTTGCTGCCGGAGCCGCAGCGCAGCGGAATCCGCAATCTGTTGCGTGAATATGCGGCGCTGCGCGTGGGAGGCGTCTCCTCGATCATTACCCCGAGGGTCATGGCGCAGTCGGGCGCCTTGCACGACCGGCTGTGGGCTGACGCGGTCGCCGTAGGCGCGCAAAGTCCGAATTCGATTGTGGGCGGACTCTTCATCCAGTCGCTGAATGAGCTGATCGATCTTGACGCCACGCGCGTGGCGGCCGGCCGCAGCCGGATCCCGGATACCATCTGGTTGGCGTTGTATGCCGTCACCATCCTGACGATGGCCGCGATGGGGTACCAGTTTGGACTGACCGGCGAGCATAGCTGGCCGGTCACGATTCTTCTGACCCTGGTTTTCACGACGGTCATTCTGCTGATCGCGGATTTGGACCGGCCACAGGAGGGGCTGCTTAGAGTGAGCCAACAGGCCGTGATCGATCTGATCAACAAGATCGGCGCGCCGGCGCCGTGACCACGGCTGGCATATGTGAGCGTTCAGGTCAAATCAGGACTTGCCCTTATTGGAGGAAGCCATGACCCAGGAACTAGATCTGCGCCGTTCGCGCTTGACGACGCCGCGCGCCGCGGCGATCGCCGGCATCCTGTTTTCGGTGCTGCTCATCACCAGCGTGGCGCTCATCCGTCTTTCCATCCCCGCCGATCCGCGCGATGCAGGACAATGGCTTGCCGGGGATGTGAAACCGGTCGATCTGGCGCTGACCCTGCTGCCGTTCGCAGGCATCGCCTTCCTGTGGTTCATCGGGGTGGTACGCGACCGCCTCGGCGAGCACGAAGATCGGTTCTTTGCCACGGTCTTCCTCGGCAGCGGGCTGCTCTTCCTTGCCATGTTGTTCTCCTCCGCCGCAATAGCGGGCGGCATCGTGATCGCCTACGGCGCTTCACCGACTGTCCTGCTTAGCTCCGAGACATATGCCTTCGCGCGCGCCGCCTCCTACGTCATCTTGAACACCTACGCCATCAAGATGGCGGGCGTCTTCATGATCTCGACCTCCACACTCTTCGTCCGCACCCGCGTGACGCCGCGCTGGATGGCGTTGTTGGGCTACGCCCTGGCGCTGCTCCTCCTGCTGAGCATCAGCCATGTGAGTTGGGCCATCCTGGTCTTCCCGCTGTGGATCCTCCTGATCAGTGTTTATATCCTGATCGAAAACTATCGCCGAGGACCTCGCGCTGCTGCGTCAGGGCCTGACACCGCGACGTCAGGGCCAGCATAACCGGGGAACGCATGATACGCACCATATCGCTCCTCACTACAGCTCCTACCGATGCGTTCGCAGGGTAAGTCGCTGTTGTGGCGTTCGAGTTGCTGGTGGCTGCCGACGGGGTGCAGACGTGATCCCGGAGTTCACGCTGGCAAAGGTGGCCGCGCTCGGGGTGCTGGGGGCACATTTCTGAGTTGGACGCGCATAGACGAAAACTGGCACGCAGACGACGCGGATACCACAAACAACGCGGACAGGCTCAACTCGTATCCGCGTCGTCCGCGTAGTCTGCGTCGTCCGCGTCCCCTTTTCGGGCTGGACCAGGACGTGGCCGTCAACGAATATGAGCGACTCAACGAGACCAGGCGCGCCCGCGGATGCGCTTCGTTTATTCGTTGCCGCATTCGTTGACTGCATGCGCGCCAACCACACCAGACAGACCTTCCGGGAGCCGAAAACTCGCCATAGAACAACCTCAGCGGGCGACCTCTACCATCGCAATGCCCACCTCGTTGCCCGCCGGCTTCCCCGCCGCGTCCAGCACGGACAATCGCTGGCCGATCTTCGCATCGTACAGCCCGGCGACGATGCGATACTTCCCCGGCTGCAGATCTGCCGGCAGCGCGAGCCGCTGGGTGTCGTTGAGGATCTCCCCCGGCTGCCACGCGGTGGTCGGGTAGAACCCCTGAAGCGGCGCGGCGTCGGCCTGGGCTACCGTCCCATCTCCCGCATCCCGCAGATGGACGAAGGCCTTATAGTCGGCGTCCAGCGGAGCGGTCGCCTGCCAGTAGAGCGTCACCGTCATCTCCTGGCCGGCCCGAATAAGACTGTCCGCCAGATCGTAGCTCGTCAGTCGCACGCGACCGTCCAGAGTGGCCGCGAGCGGATGCGTGCCGGTCAGCGTCGGCGCTGGCGCATCCAGGCCGAGCTTGGTCAGGATCGGGAAGACGACCGGCTTGCCCTGGCTGTCGGTCGCGGGCAGCTTCTCCTGGCTGCTCAACCGGTACAGCCCGGCCGAAATCCAGGCCGGGGCCGGGCCTTTGGCGTCCGGCCGCACGAGCATGAGATAGGTGTCGGCCACCACCTGGCCGGGCGCCAGCCGGCTGGTGGGCCGGGCGCCGCCGCCGGGATAGCTGTCGCGCTGGCCCAGCGCCTGCTGCCAGCCGAACAATTGCAGATAGATGCTGAAATCCTCGCTCGTCGGTGCGAGCATCTGCCAGTAGAGCGTCACCGGCAGCGCCGCGCCGGGCTGCACGCGCTCCTTGCCCACCTCGAACGCCAGCAGCCGCATCACCCCGCCGTAGTCCACGTCGAACCGCTGCGCCGATGCTGGCACGGCCGCGGCCGTCAGCAGTGGCGCGGGCGCATACGCCGGCAGAATCGCCGCAAAGGGCGCGCTGGCAGCCAACAGGAACATCAGCCCGCCGACGCCCCACGCCGCGACCCGTTGGCGGCGCGCCGGCAGCCACCCGATCAGGCCCAACGCCAGAAAGAAGCAGAGCGCGACGAGCGTGGCGAACATCAACCGCCCCTGCGAAGCCAGCGTCGCCGCTGTCCAACGCAGCAGCGCGACCGCTTCGACGCCGATCCATGCGGCGAGCAGCAGCAGCTCCGGCCACGGTGCGGGCATCCTTCTGCGCCACGTCCGCCACACCCACGCCGCCAGCCCGAGCAGCGCGGCCACCGAGAGAAGATCGAGCAGGGCATAGACCCAGGGCGGCCGCAGCAGGATGTTGAACCCGCCCAGCACGCCCCAGAAGCTATAGCGGAACCCTCGGAATTCGCCGAGCAGGTCGGCCAACGTGCGCAGCGGCGGCCGGCCCCCGGCGACGGCGACCATCGCGTTCAGACCGAGCAGGTCGCCGTAGAGCTGCCAGTTGCGCGCATACCACCATCCTGCAACGAGCACGGCTGGACCGATCACCAGCGCGCATTCGCCGATCCAACGCAGACCAGCAGCCAGTCCCATCTTCCGCTCTCGTGGCGTTGCGTCTCGCATGGGTACCATAGCGGAGCCTTGTTCCACACGAATCGCGCGTAGCGCCAACGCAAGACACGCCAGCGGCAGCAACCCCAAGGCGTTCAGCTTCGCCAGACTCGCCAGGCCGATCAAGCCGCCCAGACCGAGCAGCAGCCAGGCGCTCGCCCCGCGCTGGATCACGCGCACGAGAAGCAACAAAACCAGCGACGACAGGAAAATCACCAGGTTGTCGTTGTTGACCGATGCGCTGATGAAGATGAACATCGGGAGGAACGCGTTGATCGCCATCGCCGCGGCGGCGATGGCCGGCTGGCCCGGAAACAGCCAGAACGCGAGGGTATACGTGCAGAGGATCGTCCCGGCGCCCAACACCACGGAAAAAAGCCGGATCAGGTGCACCGCCAGCGCCGTGTCGCGCCAGGGAAACGCCTCCCGCTCCGTGTGAATGAACATGTTAGCGTTGTCGGTCGTCCCCGGCACACCCCGCCGATCGTGCGGATTTCGATAGAGCAGCGCGACCATGTCATCGGTGTTGATCCATGAGGTCAGCAGCGCCGACGCCGCGTAATAGAGCGGCGGCTGGCTCGCTTCTGGTCCCCACAGTGTCTTCTCGCCGGCGCGTTGAATCGGCAGCCCGCCACCCGTCGCCAGATGCTGAACGACGGGATAGTGATTGTGCTCGTCGCTCGGCTCGAAGAGCGGGCTCGCCACGCTGTAGATCACGCCAAGCGCCACGAAAAGGCACGTTATCAGGAGGGCGGAGCGATGGCGCTGAATCACTTCCATGCTTTCCGATTCTTTGCGTAGCCGCCTGATGCGGGTCCGCGAGCAGCACTCCGGCGCGCGGGCAGCTCATCGCTGCGCGATCACCGTCTCCGGCGCTCCAGATACTCGGCCACGCGCATCCGCGTGTCGGCGGAGGTCATGCACTCGCGCGAGGCGGCAGCCTCGGCGCGGCACGCGTCGTCGAGCGTCAACATGGCGCTGCGATCCACGAGCGTCTTCATCTGGGCGACTGCGAGCGGGCTACACTTGCGCAGGCCGACCAGGAACTCGGTCAGGTAGGCTTCTACTTCGGCCGGCTCGCCTGCAA
>JALOOE010000629.1 GCA_025454565.1 Anaerolineae bacterium | reverse complement strand
ATCTTCGTGATTCAGCTCTCTCTATTGGGCTGGTGGATCAGCTTCTTCGCCATTTGGAGCCTCTATCGGCATCAGCATGTGTTGCAGGCCATCATCCCGGCGGGCATCGTCCTGCTGGTGGTAGTCTACTACTCGCCAATCGCGCTCTCTGGCTACCTGGTGGTATACCTGGTGTCGGTAGTGTTGCTGGCAATCTCGGTGGAGCTCGCCCGCAACGAAACGCGTTGGCGCATCTTCCACATCCGCTACGCGCCCGATATCTACTGGGACTTCCTGAAAGCGGGCCTCGTCTTTGCCGTGGCGGTCTCAGCATTGGCCTGGGTGGCGCCGAGCAACATGGGACAAGCCACGATGGAGCGGCTCTTGCGCCCCATCGACCCGCAGTGGCGTCAGTTTGAGCAGACTTGGTCCCGCATGTACCAATCGCTCCGCTACCAGGGGCCGGCGATCCGCACCACGAAGTTCGGCAAGAGCATGGGATTGGGCGGACCGGTGAGCCTCACCGATCGCCCGATCTTCGAGGCCGAAATCGGGCGACGCGTCTACTGGCGTGGCGCATCGTTCGATCTCTACACCGGGCGTGGCTGGCAGAATACGGACGAGGAGCTGGTCATCATCGAACGGAATCAGGCGCTGGGTGAGCCGCCGATCACGATGTATGGCGAGATCACGGCAACGATCCGGCCGCTGGAAACCGATCAGGATGCGATTTTCGGCCCCCCGCAACCGGTGCGGGTGTCGGTGCCAACCAACGCCGATGCCAGCCGCGTCACAGAGGAAGGCAAGATCAGCATCTCGATGCTGCGCAGTCGCGTGCCGTTCAACCGTGGCAGCACCTACCAGGTCGTATCCGGCATGAGCGCGGCCCCCCTCGCCGAATTGCAGGCCGCAGGCACTGCGTATCCAGCGTGGGTGCGCGACCGGTTTCTCCAACTTCCGGACGAGTTTCCTAACAGCGTGCGTAACCTCGCCAAGAGCGTGACGGCGAACCACGACACGCCGCTCGACAAAGCCATCGCCGTGGAGAACTTCCTGCGCGGATACAAATATAACCAACAGATCGATGCGCCGCCGCCAGACAAAGACGCGGTGGAGCACTTCCTGCTCAATGCTAAAGAGGGTTATTGCGACTACTACGCCAGCGCGATGGTGACCATGTTGCGTTCGGTTGGCGTTCCGGCGCGCTTTGTCGTGGGCTATACTCCGGGCGATTACATCCAGCCGCCTGAAGAGTTGATGTATATGACCACGGGCATAGGCACCTATCGCGTGCTCGAGCGCAACGCTCACGCCTGGCCCGAGGTCTACTTCCCGGAATACGGGTGGATTCAGTTCGAACCGACCGCCTCCGAGCCGCTGCTGGCGCGGCCGGTCGAGCAGATCACGACACCCACCCCGCCGGCGCCCTTCGGATCCGACGATCAGAACCCGAACGAAGACGATGACATGCTCCCCGATCGGGGCGACCTGCGCCCTACCGGCCCGGTGACGCTCGATCCGCCAGCTATCCGCTGGCTACGCGCCAACTGGCCCGGACTGGCCCTGGCGGTTGGCATGCTGGCGCTCATCGGCGGAGCGCTGCTGCTCCTCCGTTGGCGACGGCAAGTGTTCTTCCAAAGCCCTGAGATCCTGGCGCGCCTCTTTGACGTGCTGAGCCAGTGGGCAGCCCGGCTACGCGTCTCCTGGCTGCCCAGCCAGACGCCCCTGGAGCGCGCGGCGGCGTTCAATGAGATGGTGCCAGAAGCGGGGCCAGCGGTCGGCCGGCTCGCCAATCTGTTTGTGGCCAAGTACTATGGACGCGCGACGCCATCCACCGAGGACGTAGCGGGGCTCGTCAAAGACTGGGGGCATTTGGAGCCAAGCCTCTGGAAACGTTGGGGGGTCCAGGCTGCCCGCATGGATCGCCTGCGCAAAGCATTGCGCCGATCGAAACCAGGGAATGCTTCGAGCCGGGTCCGACCTACTGGGCTCTGAGTTGCTGCAACTCCTGCCGGGCGAAGTCGGCAGCCGAGGGATCTTGGCTTGGGCCAAGGGATAGGAACTTCTCAAACGCCTGGATCGCGTCCGCCTTCTGTTCCTTAAGGCGGTAGAGCACGCCCAGACCGTAATAAACCTCTGGAAGATCCGGCTTACGATCACGCGCTTGCACGAGGAGCTTCTCTGCCTCGCTGAGATTGTTCTCCTGCAAACGCACGGCCGCGAGCAGGTAGAGAGTCGATGGGTCATCAGGCTCGATGCGTAGCGCTTCCTGGAACGCCGTCGCGGCCTGGCCAAGCTGCCCCAACTGATAGTACACAACGCCCAAATTCGCGCGCGCGCCCGCCATCTTCGGATCAGCCGCGATGGCGGCCTTGAACGACTGCTCGGCCTCGGGGAGGCGGTTGATGCGCACATAAACGTTGCCGAGCCCGAATTGCGCGCGGGCCGACTTCGGATCCAGCGCCACCGCGTCCCGGTACTCCTGTTCGGCCTTCCCGATATTGCCACCTTCGAGCGCAGCCTGGCCGGCCGCGATATGGCTGGCGACATCACCGCTGGGTCGCGTTGCGGGCGCGCGGGCCGGCCCAGGCAGCGCTGGCGTCTCGACGTCCAAGACCACCACCAGCGTTTCCTCCGGTAGATCGGATGCGGATACCTTCAAGCTATCTTGGGGCGCGTGCTCGGTCACGCCCATCTCCTTGAGGAACTTGTTGAGGGGATCCAATGGCAAGGTGACGGTGGGCGTCCGGTAGCGCATCGGGATAACGATGTGCGGTTCAAGCATGCTGATCACCTCGGCGGCTTTATCCGCGTCCAGCGCGCCTCCGCCGCCCACCGGCGCCAGCAAGACGTCAATGTCCGGCATGGCCTCGACCTGCGCCTGGGTCAAGACCCGCGCCAGTTCACCCAAATGGCATACGGTCAGACCGCCGAACTCGAACACGAAGACTGTGTTCTCCTCCTTGGCGTCGTCATGACTATCGCCGCCGCGCCAGGTCTGAATGCCGGTGATGAATACGCCCTTGACCTCATACTCGCCGGGCCGGCTGAGCACGCGCGCATCACTCTTGAGCGCGGCCGCGGCCGTTTGCACCAACGCCTCGTGGCTGACAGTGATGATGTCGGCCCGCGCGCGCGGCATGACATAGCCGATGTTCTTGTCGTAGGGGTCAGTGATGATCGTAACGCCCGCTTCTCGGATGCGAAAACAGGAATGGCCGAACCAGTCTATGTCCACAGAGATGCCTCCAGCAGTGTTCGGGTCGATTATACCCCGAAGCGTGCGTTACGCAAAGCTGTACCGATAGCAGGTCTCACCCGCCCATCGCCAGATGGACAATTCGCGCATAAGCATGTATAATTTGTCGAGTTGCAAGTACACCAGGCGCGAGTCGCGCTCCGAGGTAAACCATGGCTCGACCACTCAACGATTCAACCTCCTTGTACGGCTTCCATGATCCCGGCGGCGAGAGCCACATGGCCGACGCAGGGATCTTTGGCTGGATCCTTTTCACCGAAGCGGTCGGCAGTGAACCCAATGATATGAGCGGCAAGGATTTCAGCCCATGGGCGAACCGCGGCTTCGGCATCATGGTTCGCATCAACAATGGCTACGCGCCTGGCGGCACGATCCCGCACTCCAGCCGCTACAGCGATTTCGCGAAGCGGTGCGGCAACTACGTCCGCAACTCGACCGGCGCACACATCTGGATCATCGGCAACGAGATGAACCACCCCATCGAGCGGCCGGGCATCCGCATGGAGGGGGATCGCCTCGTCAACCCCGGTGAATCCATCACGCCAGGCTTGTACGCGAACTGCTATCGGCAGTGTCGCGCAGCAATCAAGGCCGTGCCCGGACGCGAAGCCGATCAGGTCATCGTCGGCGGCGTCGCACCGTGGAATCCCAGCACCGTCTATGAAGGAAATCCGGCCGGTGACTGGTGCAAGTATCTCACGGACATTCTCACGATTTTGGGGCCCACCAATTGCGACGGCATCGCCATTCATGCCTATACTCACGGCAGCAACCCGGAGCTCATCTACAACGACTACAAGATGAATCCGCCGTTCCAGAACAGGCAGTACAACTTCCGGGTCTATCGCGATTTCATGGAGGCGATCCCGATCAGCATGCGCTCGTTGCCGGTCTATCTCACCGAGACGGATCAGGACGATGCCTGGCTCGATGCGAACAACGGCTGGGTGCAGCGTGCCTACGGCGAGATCGATGCGTGGAACAAGACCCAGGGCACTCAGAAAATCCGCGCAGTACTCCTCTATCGCTGGCCCAAACACGACAAGTGGTATATCGAAGGAAAGTCGGGGGTCATCAGCGACTTCAAGCAGGCAATGACATTCAAATACACCTGGGACAAACTGGTGACGGCGCCGCCGGACACCGCCCCGATCCTCTTCCCGGAGACCGGCAAGACCGCTAAGGGCGCTTTCGCCGCCTTCTACCGGAAATATGGTCTCGATATCACAGGCTTCCCGATCACTGAGGAGTACACCGCCGCGGACAGCGGCCTGAAGACGCAGGACTGGCAGCGCGTCATCATGGAAGAATACCCTGCCAATGGCGGCCAGATCCGCCTGCGGCTGGCCGGCGTCGAATTGATGGAGCTGCGCAAACAGGTGACAGCCCTGCAGTTGCAGGTGGCCCGGCTCGAACAGGAGATCGCGCGGCTGTTGCAGGGCGGCGGGGGCGGCCCTGCGCTGCCGGCGATAACCGACATCACCACCACACTGCCGCGCAACCCGGCAGGCTTCGTCAAGCGGCCGCTCGCCGATATCAAGAATATCGTCATCAACCACACGGCTGTGCGGCCCGAAGTGGGCGCCGACCGGGTAGCGGCGGCGCACATGTCGAAGTGGCCGGGCATCGTCGGGCACTTCTTCATCACTGGCGACGGACAGATCCAGCAGACCAACCCCATCGACGAGGTTGTTGCCAAAGACCCCGCGTGGATTTACAACGGCGTTGGCGTTTACGTGGCCGGCAATTTCGACAACGCCGTGCCTACCACGGCTCAGATGGATGCGCTGGCTCAGCTCTGCGCGTGGCTGATGGCCAAGCACAATCTGCCAATCGGAGAGATCAAGGGCGCCCAGGAGTTAGTTGCTACCGGCTCGCCCGGCAAGCAATGGTTGGCCGGTCAGAACTGGAAGACGCTGCTGCTGGACAAAGTGAAGGCGATCCCCGTCTCGGGCGGGACGCAACCACCCGATAACACGCAACTCGCCGCACTGCGCGCACAGGTGGCGGCG
>JALOOE010000628.1 GCA_025454565.1 Anaerolineae bacterium | reverse complement strand
CTGGGCGACGACTTCCCCTACTTTCACTTCGAGGAGTGGGAAGAGGACTACCTCAAGGTCGATCTGATGCTCAAGGGCGGCGGGTGCGAGAACGTGGGCGCGCAGTACAGCCTGCCCGACACCCGCCTGAGCGCGGATCGCGATCTGGAGGGTGTGCGCCGCGCGGTGCTCGATGCGGTGCAACAGGCCCAGGGACTGGGCTGCGCGCCGGCGGTCATCGGCGTGGCGGTCGGCGGCGACCGCGGGTCGAGTTATATCAAATCCAAAGAGCAGTTTTACCGCCCACTGGATGACGAGAATCCGAACGCCCAGGTCGCGGCGTTGGAGAAGCGCTTGACCGAGGAAGCTAACACGCTCGGCATCGGGCCGATGGGCTTCGGCGGCAAGACGACCGTGCTGTCCGTCAAGATCGACTCGCTCGAACGCCTCCCCGCCAGCTATTTCGTGACCGCGTCATATATGTGCTGGGCTGACCGGCGAAGGACGATGGTGTATCGGGACGGCGCGGTGACGATTGAGTGAACGTATTGCGTATTGTGTGGTGCGTGTTCCGCGGGTGAACTGTTCGGGGCACGGTGGTCACGGCGCGGGACGCAGCGCACAAATACATCATGGATACCTTCATCCATCCGCCGGCCATCCCCGAGAGCGAGCTGGCGCTGCACGACCAGCTTACGCGTCTCTGGGCCGGCGGCGTGATCTATCACTGCGGGCCGGTGGTGAGCAAAGATGAGAGCGGTCGCTGGCGCTTCGTCGCAGCCGGCCCGACGACCAGCATCCGCGAGGAGCCCTATGAGGCCGACGTCATCGCGCATTTCGGGGTGCGTGCGGTGATCGGCAAGGGCGGCATGGGGCCGAAAACCCTCGCTGCGTGCAAACAGTATGGCGCCGTCTATCTGCACGCCGTCGGCGGTGCGGCTACGTTGATCGCCAGCTCGGTCAAAGAGGTGCTGACCGTCTACAAGAAGGACGAATTCGGGGTGCCGGAGGCGTTCTGGGTGGTGCGTGTCGAAGGCTTCCCCGCGGTGATCACGATGGATGCCCATGGCCAGAGCCTGCACGAGACGATGGCCGCGACATCGGCGCAGAAGCTGGCGGATTTGATCGGGACGCGCTGAAGAACGGCAGGGGGGCAGGGGAGCAGGGGAGAAAGGGGGAAAGGGGGAGAAATTCTCCCCTGCTCCCTTTCACCTCTGCTCCCTTTCACCCCTGCGCCCCCGCTATCAATCCAGCCCCGGCAGCTTATTCGGGTCGCCACAATGGTGGCGCTCCAATTCCAGGACCTTCTTGCGCAGCCGGCGCACGAAATCTAACGCGCCCTCGCTATCTTCGTCCTGCACGATCATCTTGAGTTCCACGACCTCTTCGGGCGAGAGCGGCAGCCCGATGCCGTACGGCTTGGCGGCGCTGTATTCAGGCATCCTTCCCCCTTCATTTGACAGTCGAGACCAGGAGCAATATACTGTACCCCAGTATAGTTTTGACCGCTATGGATGTCAAATGATCAGGGAGTCGCGATGGAAGCGCGTTCGCCGGAACTGAAGACCGAGTTATCTCATCGCCTCAGGCGGATCGAGGGCCAGGTGCGCGGGGTGCAACGCATGGTCGACGAGGATCGGGATTGCCCTGAGATCCTGCAGCAGATGACGGCGATTCGCTCGGCGACGCACCAGGCGAGCCTGCTTCTGGCGCGCGCCTACGCCGCTCGCTGCCTGGATGAACGGACAATGGGTGATCGGGCGGAAGCGCTCGACACGCTTATCGCCACACTAAGCAAATTGGAGTGAGGCCAAATCATGTCTCCCGACCTTTTGTTATTGGGTTTTCTTGTGCTAATGGCGGTGCTGATGCTGTTCAGGGGCGGCGGCTGAGCGTCGCAAAGCGTATGCCAGCCCCGTGCGGGCCGGTCTGCAGACCCAAAGGCGACGAAGGGCGATCCGGAGCGCGACACATCCACCCTGGAGCCGTGATTTCAGCGAGAGGAGTAGTGAGCCATGGGGTTGTTCAAGAACCTGTTTGGAAGCAAAAAGGATGATTCGGTCACGGGTAGCGCCAAAGCCGAGCCGCGTCATGTGACCGGCGACGAGTTTGACGCAGTTGTGCTCCAATCCGAAATCCCTGCGGTGGTCGACTTTTGGGCGGAGTGGTGCGGCCCGTGTCATGCCATCGCGCCGTCGGTTGCCAATCTCGCCGCGGAATTCGAGGGCAGGGCGCTGGTCACAAAACTCAACGCCGACGACTACCCAGAGATCTTATCTCGCTATGGCATCATGGGCATCCCGACCCTGATCTACTTCAAAGGCGGGCAGGAAGTGGATCGTGTGACCGGCGTGACCGGTTACGGCACGCTGAAGAGCAAGCTCGAACGGCTGTTGGTCTGAAGTACGAACCACGGATACACAGAGGCCACGGAGTTTTCTCTATCGCTTATCTCTAACTCCGTGCCTCGGTGGTTCAACCTTCACCCGCATCTGAATTTCCCCACGTAACCTCCACGACGCTCGAAGCATCCAATGGATCAGAACATCAGAACAGCGCCAACCGACGAAGCCGAACTGGTGCAAGCCTTGAAGGCTGGCGATCAGGCTGCCTATGTAGCACTGGTGGAGCGCTACTCTTCGACTATCTACAACCTGGCGCTGCGCATGATGGGCGACCGGCACGAAGCCGAAGAAGTGCTCCAAGAGACCTTCATCAGCGCCTTCCGTGCCGTGAACCGCTTCGAAGGTCGCAGCCAACTCGGCACCTGGCTCTATCGGATCGCGCACAACGCGGCCCTGATGCGTCTGCGTAAGCGGCGTCTGCCAACTATCTCCATCGACGAGCCGATCTGGACCGACGAGGGAGATGAGATGCCCAGGCAACTCGTCGATTGGCGCGGCCTGCCGGACGATCTGGCACAGAGCGGCGAGTTTCGAGCCGTGCTCGACGCCGCGGTCGCAACCCTGTCTGAGGCGCTCCGCAGCGTGTTCGTCCTGCGCGACATAGAAGGGCTATCCACGGCGGAGGTGGCCGAGGTGCTGGGGCTGACCGAGACCAATGTGAAGGTCCGGCTGCATCGGGCACGGTTGGCGCTGCGTGAAAAACTGTCCGACTACTTTGCGTCAGATGCGGTGGTGCGAGCCGCAGGAGTCGGGGGTGGGAGCGAAGGGGGGGGGCATGGCCATCGAATGTAAAGAGCATCTCGGCTGCCTGTCCGACTACGTCGATGGCGAGCTCGACCCGGAGCTGTGCGCCGAACTGGAGCGGCACATGGCCG
>JALOOE010000627.1 GCA_025454565.1 Anaerolineae bacterium | reverse complement strand
GTCCGCCGTCCGCAAACCGCCGCCGAACTGGACGGGTAGGCTGGTCGCCGCGCGTATCTGGGCGAGGCGCTTGAGGTTGAGGCTAAGGTTGAGGCCAAGTCGTTGATCGTCATCTTGACCTGAACCTTGACCTTGGCCTGACAGCATGAACGCGCCGTCCAGATTGACGACGTGCAACCATTCGGCACCCTGCTCCGCCCAGCGCTGCGCCACGAGCGCCGGATCGTCCGCGAAAGTTGTCTGCGCGTCCGGATCGCCCTGGCGCAGGCGCACGACCTGCCCGCGGCGCAGGTCGATGGCGGGGTAGATGATGAAGGTCATATTGCCATCCTGTTGTGAGCGGGAGAAGGCTCGCTCCCCCTGCTCTCGCTCACCGTCCCACGATCGCCACAAAATTCCGGAGAATCCGCAACCCCACCGCCTGGCTCTTCTCCGGATGGCACTGGATCCCCCAGACGTTGTCGTGCCGGACGATCGATGCATACGGGCCGCCGAACTCGGTCGTTGCCACCGCGTAGATGGGATCGGCCGGCGCGCAGTAGTATGAATGCACGAAGTACGCGTAGGCGCCATCCGGCACGCCGGCCAACAGCGGGTCGGTCTGAGCGTGGCAGAGCTGGTTCCAGCCGATCTGTGGCACCTTGAGGAGGCGTCCGTCCGGCCCATGCAGGTTGCCGGCGAAGCGCACGACGCGGCCTGGGATGATCCCCAGCCCGGCGTGACGTCCCATCTCCTCGCTCTCATCGAAGAGCATTTGCATGCCCACGCAGATGCCCAACAGCGGCGTGCCGGATTGTACGGCCTGTCGCAGCGGCGCCTCGAAGCCCGCTGCGCGCAGGTTGGCCGCCGCGTCGCCGAACGCACCGACACCCGGTAGCACGATCCCGGCCGCGCCCGCCAGCCCGCCCGGCGACGTAATCACCTCGGCGGTCGCGCCGGCCGCCTCCACGGCTTTGTATACACTGCGCAGGTTGCCGACACCGTAGTCAACGATGACCAATGACGAAGGACGACAGACCGATGACGCGATCTCCGTCCTCCGTCCTTCGTCTTCAGCCCTTGGTCTTTGGTCCTTCGTCCTCGATCCATCGTCCGTCATACCAACATCCCTTTCGTGCTCGGTACGCCCTGCCGCCGCGGATCGATCAACGTCGCCGCATCGAGCGCGCGCCCCAGCGCTTTGAACAGCGCTTCCGCCTGGTGGTGATCGTTCCTGCCGTAAAATGCCCGCGCATGCAGATTCAGCCGGCCGTGAATCGCCACCGTCTCCAGGAAGTGGCGCACCAGGTCGGGATCGATGCCGCCCAACGAGGCGCTGTGCCAGGTGGCTTCGATCACGGCATACGGCCGGCCGCTCAGATCGATCGCGACGAAGCCGAGCGCCTCATCCATCGGCACGTAGCTGTGCGCCGTGCGGACGATGCCAGCGCGATTGCCCAACGCATGATCGAGCGCCTGCCCCAGGCAGATCGCTGCATCCTCGACGGTGTGATGCGCATCCACGTGCAGATCGCCCTTCGCCTGCACGATCAGATCGAACAGACCGTGATGCGCGAACAGCGTGAGCATGTGATCAAGAAAGCCGATGCCCGTGCTCACCTGCGCCTGGCCCCGGCCATCGAGCTCCAGGGTCAGGTGAATCTCCGTCTCGCCAGTCGTCCGGTCTATCGTTGCGGAACGCATGGAACCCCCATTGAACGCAGAATGATGAATGGTCGCGCCGATTGACAAAGCAGGCGCAGTCAATGACAATACCCACACTGACTCGGTCGCTGTAAGCGGCCAGAGCAGGAAGCGATTCCAAACCCTGGCAGGAGACCCAGTTACTTGTTACCCTGTTCACCCATCGTGCTCCACCCCGAACTCATCATCTTCGACGTCGACGGCACGCTTGTCGATGTCACGCGCTCATACCGGGAGACCGCGCCGGCGGCGGCGCGCATCTATCTTGAGCTGTTGGGAGTGCAGCCGCCCGTCCTCACCGGCGATGTCTACGACACGTTCAAGCGCATGACCGGCTTCAACGACGACTGGGACCTGACTGCCGGGCTGCTGCGGGTGCTGCTGGCCGGACTGCCACAGGCGGCACCGTTGCCAGATGAGGCATGGCCCAGCCAGGATGCGCTGATCGCAGCCCTGCAAGCCGCCAGCCGCCCCATCGCCGGCCTGACGCCCCCTCTGCCCGATTGGGAACCGCTGGTTTCTGCGGTGCGTACCGCCGGCGGCGGCTTGGCCGGTTTGAGCCAGGGCATCGCGGATCGCAACGCGCATCTCGTTTGGCGCACCGGCGACGCCGCCACAACTGACCTGGTGCAGCGCATCTTCTCCGAGGTGTACCTGGGGGCGGAGCTGTTCACGCAAGCCTACGGCTGCGATCCCCGCTTCCACACCGGCCCAGGACTGCGCGAGCACGAAGCCATGCTCATCGATCCCGCCACACTCGAAACCCTCAGCGCACATGCGCGCCTGGGGATCGCCACCGGCCGCGCCCGCTTCGAGATGGCGCCCCTCCTGGCCGATCCGAGCTTCGCGCATTTCTTCCCGGCGGTCGCCACCATGAGCGATGCGCTGGATGCGCAGTCGCCGGACGGCGAATCGCTGCTCAAGCCGCACCCCTTCCTGCTGCAGCGCGCCGCCGATGCCCTCGATCCGACCGGCACGCAGGTCGCGGCCTACGTGGGCGACGCGCCCGACGACATTATCGCTGCCCGCCGTGCCGATGCGGCCGGCCCGCGCCGCTGGATCGCCATCGGTATCGCCACTACCGCATCTCAGGCCGAACATTACCGCCGCTTGGGCGCCGACATGATCCTGGCGCACCCGGACGAATTGGTTGGCGGTTCAAGGTTGGAAGTTCCAGGTTGAAAGTGAGACGACAACTCAACCTCCTTCAACCTTTCACCTTCAACCTGCAACGCTCGTTAACGCTGCCAACAGCGCGTCCGTCTGCTCCGGCCGGCCCGCGCTGACCCGGATGCAGTTTTCCAGCCCCGGTTTGGCGTAGTGCCGCACCAGGATCCCCTCACGCGCCAGCGCGGCCTTCAACTCAGCGGCGCTGCGACCTTCGACACGGCAGAGCACGAAGTTGGCCCGGCTGGGATATGGATGTAGGAACGGTATATCGGCCAACGCACGATAGAGCCGTTCGCGCTCGACGATCAACGCATCCACCGTGCGCTGGATCTCAGCCCGGTGGGTCAATGACGCCAACCCGGCGACCGTGGCGGCGACGTTGACGTTGTAGGGCTGCTTGGCTTTCCACAGGGTCGGCATCAACCAGGTCGGGAAGATGCCATAGCCCAGTCGCAACCCGGCGATCCCGGCCCACTTGCTGAAGGTACGCAGTACGATCAGGTTATCATACTTCAGCACCCAGCGCGCCAGCGAATGCTCCAGCCCGGCGAACTCGATGTAGGCCTCGTCCAGGATCACCAGCAGCGGCAGCTTGAGCAGGCGCACGAGGTCTGCCGGATCGAGCAGGCTGCCGTCCGGGTTGTTGGGCGAAGTGAGGAAAAGGAGTTTGGGCGTGATTCGTGATTCGTGATTTGCTGATTCGCTGATTCGCTGATTCGCTGATTCGCTGATTCGCTCCACATCCACGCTGAAATCCGCCCGCCGCCAGGCACGGAGCACGCGCGCACCGGTCAGCCCGGCGTCGAAGCTGTACATCCCGAAGGTCGGCGGGCAATCGATGATTGCGTCGTCCGGCGCCAGCGTCAGCCGGCAGACAAGGTCGATCAGCTCATCGGCGCCGCTGCCCGGCAGGATGTGTTCAGGCGGTACGCCGGCGTAGTCCGCCAGCGCCTCGCGCAGCTCGCGCTGCTCCGGGTCGGGGTAGATGTGCGTGTAGGGATAGGCCGCCAGCGCCTCGCGCACCGCCGGGGCCGGGCCGTATGGATTCTCGTTGGCATCCAGCTTGACGATCTGCTCCGGTGCGCGGCCCAACTGGCGGCTCAGCACCTCAAACGGCTGGATCGGCGTGTACGGCTCCAACGCCGCGATGTGCGGAAGGAGCAGGTCAGCGAAGGGTGAGTTCGT
This sequence comes from Anaerolineae bacterium, assembly GCA_025454565.1. Classification (GTDB taxonomy): domain Bacteria; phylum Chloroflexota; class Anaerolineae; order CG2-30-64-16; family CG2-30-64-16; genus JALOOE01. Next base: position 1,067 of record JALOOE010000627.1, on the reverse strand, counting down.
CATCGCCGGGTTTCCTTGTCTGCCGTGTCCTCATCTCCGCTGCCGCCGCGTGCGCGGTCAGGCCTTCGCCGCGGGCCAGAATCGCCGCAGGAGCAGAGAGCCGGGCGCCGGCAGATGCATTCAGCGCGACCAGGCTGATGCGCTTGACGAAATCGGCCACGCTGAGCGGGCTGGCATAGCGCGCGCTGCCCTCGGTCGGCATCACGTGGCTCGGCCCGGCGACGTAATCGCCCAACACCTCGAATGAGTACTCGCCGACAAAGATGCCGCCGGCATTGCGCACCTGCCCCACCCACCTCGCCGACAAAGATGCCGCCGGCATTGCGCACCTGCCCCACCCACGACCAGGGATCCGCCACGAGCAGGCAGAGATGCTCGGGCGCGTACGCGTTCGCCAGCTCGATCGCCTCGGCCAGATCGGTAGTGACGACGATGCCGCCCCGATCGGCGAGTGAGGCGGTTGCGATGTCGCCCCGGCTCAGGCCCTCGAGCTGGCTCGCCAGTTGCGCGGCCACCGCCTCGGCCACGGCGCGCGAGGGTGTGAGCAGCAGCGGCGACGCCAGCACGTCGTGCTCGGCCTGCGCCAGCATATCGGCGGCAGCCCAGGCCGGATCGGCGGTCTCGTCGGCGATCACCAACGTCTCGGTGGGGCCGTAAAACCCATCGATGCCCACGCTGCCGATCACCTGGCGTTTCGCCAGCGTGATGAATAACCCGCCCGCCCCGACGATCTTATCCGCCCGTGGCACGGTCTCGCTGCCGTAGGCGAGCGCCGCAATGGCCTGCGCGCCGCCGAGTGCAAAGAGCCGGTCGACCCCGGCCCGATATGCGGCCGCCAGGATCAGATCGTGGATTTTGCCATCTTTGCCCGGCGGCGTGCAGCAGACCACCTGGCCCACGCCGGCCACGCGCGCCGGAATCGCCGCCATGAGCAGCGATGACGGCAGCGGCGCGGTGCCGCCCGGCACGTAGACGCCGACGCTGTCCAGCGGCCGGATGAGTTGTCCCAGCGTGCCGTCCGGCCCGGCGTCGATCCAGGAATCCATCGGCTGCTTGTGGTGGAACGC
>JALOOE010000626.1 GCA_025454565.1 Anaerolineae bacterium | reverse complement strand
GATCGCAGGCAGCCGTTGACGAACTGCTCGCGCAACGCGGCCATTTCGTCGGCGCCGAAGTGGCCCATCCCGCGCCTGAGTTGATCGGCCTGCGCCCAATCCAGCCCTGCGACCTCACGCGCAACGCGCAAGACCTGTTCCTGGAAGATGAGGACGCCCTTGGTATCACGCAGGATCGGTTCCAGGGCGGGATGCAGATAGCGTACCGGCTCCTGGCCCCGATAACGGCGCACGAACGCGTCTGCCATGCCGCCCATCGCTGGGCCTGGCTTGAAAAACGCGTTGGCGATGGCCAGATCACGCACGGTATGGGCGCGCAGCTTGCGCAGCGTGCGCTGGGCGCCGTCCGATTCGCACTGGAACACGCCGATCGTATCGCCTCGCCTCAAAATGTCGCCGGTTATCGGATCGTCGAGCGGAATCTGGTCGACGCGGAAGCCGGGATGCGTGCGCCCCACTGCCTCGGCGGTGTCCGAAAGGACAGTCAGCGCGCGGATGCCCAGGAGGTCGATTTTTGGCAGACCGGTGGCCTCGACATCGCCGTGTTCGAACTGCGTGATGAGAAAACCTTTGGGCGCCCACTGTACCGGCACGAAGTCGGTCAGTGGGCCAGGGGTGATGACCGCACCGCCGGGGTGGACGCTCAGATGATCGGGCTGGCCGACGAGCGTGTAAGCCTCCCGCACGATCTCGCGTTGCCGCGGATCGGCGATCTCGGCCAGGATATCTTCCATCGTGCGTTTGTCGCGGCGGCGCGGATCGGGATGCCAGTGGTGGGGCGCAAGTGACGCCAGCCGACCGATGACAGCCTCGTCGAGGCCGTACGCTTTCCCCGTCTCGCGGATGGCCGATTGCAGTCGCAGCGTGCTTACGGTGCCGACGAGCGCCACGCGGTCCGGGCCATAAGTGTCGCGGAGGTAGTGCAATACTGCGTCGCGGCGGCGACTGCAGAAATCCAGATCGATGTCGGGCGGGTTGGCGCGTGCCGGGTTGAGGAAACGCTCGAAGAGCAGGCCGTGCTCGATCGGATCGACGGTCGTGATGCCCGTGCAATAGGCGACCAATGAGTTCGCCACGCTGCCACGCGTGCTGACCGGGATGCCATGCTCGCGCGCGAAGCGGACAGCATCGGCCACTACGAGGAAGAGCGGCGCATAGCCGTGTGATGCGATGGCGGCCAACTCGTGCGCGAGGCGGGAGATCGGAAGCTGGAAGCTGGGAGTTGGAAGCTGGGGGTTGACGGTTGCTTGCTGATTACTGACCCCTGATTCCTGCCCACTGACGCCTGATCCCTGCCCGTACCGCGCTCGCAGGCCAGTTGTCGCAAGCTCGGTCAGTGCCTGGTCGGGGGTTTCGCCGGCGGGCAGCTTGAGCGCGGGCCAGATAGGCTTGCCGGAAGGCAGGACATCGCCGCAGCGGGCCGCGATACGGCTTATCTCTGCAAGGGCTTCGGGGAACCCGGCAAACCGCAACGCCAAGTCGGCTGGGCTGAGCCAGTGCAGTTCAGCTTCCCCTGTCAGAGGCAGACCTCCTGAGGCGCCTGAGACAGGTCGCGACCAGACCTCCAGGGCGGAGCCCGGCGTCGCTTGCCGGGGAGAAGTCTGGACGCTGCGCTCCTGGGCACGCTCGTCCGGCTCAAGCTGAGCATCTCCCGCCTTCTCTTCTTGGGCCGCCGGGTTGTCCAGGGGGCGGTTCTCTCGGATAGCAGCCAGCAATCTCAGCCGGGGTGCATCTTCAGGCGCCAGACAGTAGATCGGTTGCACGGCGACGGCGGGCATGCCCAGCCGTCTACCCAGCGCGGCCACTTCTCCGATGATAGGAAGATCGGCTTCGGACCGGATCTCCAGCGAGAGATAGGCTTGGTCGTCAAAGATGCCGGCCAGCCGGCCTGCATAGATCTGCGCTGCGGCCAGATCGCCCGTCCGCAGATAGCGCTCGATCCAGCCCTGCCGGCCACCGCTCAGGCAGATAAGGCCGTCCCGATGTGCCTGGAGCTCCTCCCAGGACATGCCACGCACAGCCACTGCCTCACGCTCGGGGCTGCCCTGAATCAGCGACGATAATTGACAGAGGGAGCGATAGCCACTGGGTTCGGTTGCCAGGAGCACGAGCTGTCCGGGCCGTGCCGTGCCGGCCTCTCCACTATCAGTGCGGGGGTGAGTGGGCGCCGTCACCGTGACCGTCATTCCGATGATCGGCTGAACCCGCAGCTCGCGACAGGCGCGGTCAAACGCCACGACACCGTAGAGCGCATTGGTGTCGGTCAGCGCGAGATGGCTCAAGCCATCGGCGGAGGCACGACCTGCCAGCTCGGTCACACTCGCTGTGCCGCCGAGCAGCGTGAAATGAGAATGGACTTCGAGATGAGTGAAAGCCACGGGCACATCATAGAACTGATGGGCTGGCTTGGCAAATGATTACGGCATGACCTCCTGCTGTACACCCGACATGATCAGCGGCATCCAAACCTTGAGGACTATCGGCGTTCGTTGGCTGCCTCGGATCGGGACGCTGATGGGCGTTGCGATTTGAGTGGGTGTTGGCGTTGGTGAAGCCGGGTTAGGCGGGCAGGCATCGAGGGAGACGTCGTCGAGATAGAGGCTGGTGGACTGGCCGTTGCCGTCGTTGTAGACGCCGAAGCGGACCTGGATGGTGCGGCCGCGATAGGGCGTGAGGTCGAAGGTGAGGGGTGACCA
>JALOOE010000625.1 GCA_025454565.1 Anaerolineae bacterium | reverse complement strand
AGGTGCGTCGCACGTTTTGTTTTTGCGCCTCACTCGCGTTTAGCGTATAATCTCACCATTCTGGGTGCGACGTGCCGAACAGCACGTCGCGCTTTACTGCATAGGAGCGTGGATGTTTGAGCGACAGATCGGCATCGACTTGGGCACCGTCAACGTGCTGGTATACGTCAGCGGCCGGGGCATCGTACTGCGCGAGCCGTCGGTAGTGGCGATCTCCATCCGGGACAACAAGATCGTCTCGGTGGGGCAAGAGGCGCGAGAGATGATCGGCCGTTCGCCCGAGAGCATCGAGGTTGCACGTCCGATGCGCGAGGGGGTCATCGCCGACTATGTGGTGACCGAAGCGATGCTGCGCTACTTCATCCGCAAGGTGGTCGGCCGCAACCCGCTGCTCAAGCCGCGGGTGATGATCAGCGTACCGCGCGGCGTTACCAGCGTCGAGAGTCGCGCCGTCCATGATGCTGCGATGCAGGCGGGCGCCAAAGAAGCCTATCTGATCCCCGAACCGCTGGCAGCGGCTTATGGCGCGGGTCTGCCCATCGGCACGCCGACAGGCAACATGGTCGTGGATGTCGGCGGCGGCACTACCGAGGCTGCGGTCATCTCGATGAACGATATCGTCGTGTGGAGCAGCGTACGCGTGGGTGGCATCCGCACCGATGAGGCGATCATCAGCTACGTGCGCAAGAAATACAACCTGATCATCGGCGAGCAGACCGCCGAGGAGATCAAGATTCAGATCGGCAGCGCACTGCCGCTGACCGAGGAGTTGACGCTGGAAGTGCGCGGCCGCGATCAGGTGGCCGGGCTGCCCAAGACGATCACCCTCACCTCCGGCGAGATCACCGAGGCGATCGCCGAGCCGATGGCGTCGATCATCAGCGTCGTCAAGCAGACGTTGGAGAAAACCCCGCCGGAACTGGCTGCCGATATCATCGACCGCGGCATGGTGCTGAGCGGCGGCGGTGGGCTGCTGCGCAATCTGGACAAGCTGCTGACCAAAGAGACCAACGTGCCGTGCTTCGTGGCCGAGCACCCGATGGCCTGTGTGGCGATCGGCGCGGGCCGTGCGCTGGAAAACTTCCACATCATGCGGCGCAGCTTGCCGTCGGTTTGAAGGTAGAAGTCAGAACGCAGAAAGCAGAACGCACCAGCGTAAGCATTCTGCATTCTGCATTCTGCATTCGGCCTTTCGTCCTATTTCTTCCTCGCTCTGATCTGCGCCAGCGCCGCCAGGGCGGCCCTCCGCACCTTGCTCTTGGCATCCGATTGCGCTGCCGTTTCCAGCGCGGATTGGCCGCGGCGATCGCCGATACGTCCCAGGCTTTGGGCGGCCGCCTCGCGCGCCATGCTTCCCGCGTCGTGCGCCAACCGATCGCACAGATCGGGCACGGCCGCGGGATCTCCCAACTCGCCGAACGCCAATAACGCAGCCGTGCGCACGCGCACATCGCTATGGGTCAGCGCATCGTGCAGCGGCGCCAACGCCTGCTTTCCGCCGTGCAGCCCCAGCCAGTCCGCCGCTTTGAGCGCCGCCTCGACGTCATCGCCATACAATCGTTCGATCCAGACCTGCGCGGGTGTCGGCGCTTCCTTGCGCGCCTGAGCGCGCTCGCGCTCCGCAGTGATGAAGCTTGCGTAGATGTCTGCGAAGGCCGGGTCGCGCGGATCGGGGGTAGGTTCGGCGGGCGCGATCCGACGTTGCGCCCGCGCCGGTGGCCGTCCCAGCTTGGCGATGAAGTCGTTGGCGCGTATCGTGCTGGCGCCGACCGCGCGCACGCGCCAGGTGAGGTTGGCATCGTTCGTCACGACGGCGTATTGGCCCGGCTGCGTGGCGGTGCGGAGGAAATCCACAATCGCGTCATCGGCGCTCTGCCCGCGCCCGGAAAAGCGCACGGTTACCCCGGGGCTCGATGTATGCAGCGTATTCCCCGGCAAATCCCCGCTGTCGAAGAAGACGACCAGGTTATGGCCGCTGTGCGAACGATAGCTGCGCAGCCGTGCCAGCAGCCGGGCTTCATCGTCGGGTTCGCCGAGCTGGATGTCCGGCAGCACGCCGATGAGATTGTGGCCGTCGATCACTAGAGCCATGAGAATCCGTGTAGCAGGATGATGCGCCGAAAACGCGTTGACGCTGTCCACAGTGTATGCTATGATGGCAGTGAAGTCAATCAGCGCGCAACGTTGGCACGTGACCACGTGCGCACGTTGCACGTTACCATAAGGGACGAACTCACGCATGAAAATCACTCTGGCCCAATTGAACCCAATCATCGGCGACTATGCCGGCAATCTGGCGAAGATCGAAGAGACGCTTGTCGCCGTCGCCGGCGAGCGGCCCGACCTGGTTGTTTTCCCCGAGTTGTTTCTGACAGGCTATCCGCCGCGCGATCTGCTGGAGCGCGCCTGGTTCATCACGCAGGCCCAGGAGGCGGTGGAGAAGCTGCTGGCGATTTCGTGTCGCTTTCCGAGCATCGGCATCATCGTCGGCGTGCCGCTGCCGGCTGAGCGGGCTGTGGGTAAGGGCCTGAACAACACGGCGCTGCTGATCGAGAATGGCCGCGTTGTGTTTCGGCAGAACAAGTCGCTGCTGCCCACCTATGACGTGTTCGATGAGGCGCGTTACTTCGATCCGGCGACCGAGATCGGCGTGGCGCCGTATCGCGGCGAGCTCCTGGGCATCAGCATCTGCGAGGACGCC
>JALOOE010000624.1 GCA_025454565.1 Anaerolineae bacterium | reverse complement strand
GTGGGCTATATTTCGAGGAGTTCACAGTCGGCGACAGCCTGATCACGGCCGGTCGCACGATCACCGAGGCCGACATCGTCAACTTCGCCGCGCTCAGCGGCGACTGGACGACGATCCATACGGATGCGGAGTACGCCAAAGGCATGATGTTCGGGGAGCGCATCGCGCACGGCGCGCTGGTGCTCTCGATCGCAATCGGGCTGGCCGTCCGCTCCGGGGTGATCGAGGGGACGGCGATCGCGTTCCGCGAGCTGACGTGGAAGTACAGCGGCGTGGTGAAGATCGGCGATACCGTCCGCGTGCGCCTGCAAATCGGCGAGAAGAAGGCGATGCCGCGGCTCGGTGGCGGCGCAGTGTTGATGAACGCCGAGGTGATCAATCAACGCGACGAGACGGTGCAGCGCGGAACATGGACGATGTTGGTGAAGTCGAAGCCAGCATGAGCAATGCGCATGGCGTGTTGCGCAGATCTTGTTCTGGAAAAGCGGCACGTTTGGCTGAACGCCACGCACTACACACAGGGAGATTTTTCGATGAAGTGGGCGCGAATCCTGAGTTGCCTGGCCGCTTTCACAGTGGTGTCGATCAGCGTGGGGGGCTGCGCCCAGCAGGGCAAGCCGGCGGCTGCGGCCAAGACCCCGACGGCCATACCTACGACCGTCATGGCCACGCGCCGGCCCACTACCACATCCGGCCCCACCCACACACCGATCTGGACGCGCACGCCGCGGCCCACGGCGACGCCCAGCGTGCGATTTTCGCCGACCACGCAGCAGATAGCGCAGGTGGCACCGAGCGCCACGATGTCTCCTACGGCTAAGATCACAGCAACGCGGGCGGCAACCATCACCGGTACGCTCCAGGCACTGCCGAGCGCGACGCGCCCCTTGCCTGCTGCGTCTGGTCTTTCCCCGACCGCCGTCTCCACGGCGCCGGCTCAACCCAAAACTGCGCCGCCGGCCCCTGCAGGCGCAGGGCGGATTTTCTTTGCCCAGGGGAGTTCGGACGGGTCTGACCTGGCGCTTCTCGACGTGGCAACGGGTAAGATCTCGGTCATCGCGCCCAACGGCCGCCAGCCTGACGTCGCCTCGGACGGCGAGATCATCTTCGCCGGGGCGGGCAACGGCCGCAACAACCTCTGGGCCATCCGACCTGACGGTAACGGGCTGCGCCAGGTCAGCACATTCGCTGAGGACCGCTATCCAACTTGGGATCCGTACAAGCGAGGCATCATTTATTCGACGACCGCGGGCGGGCCCGAGCGACTCTTCCTGCAGCGCGATGTGACCGGGCCGCAGGGCGATAGGACACTGAAGGTTGAGAGCCTAATGATCGCCGCCGGCAGCCCGGTCCCCGTCTTGGGCGCGTTCCCAACCTGGATCGGGCCGAACCGCATCGCGTTTTCCGGGTGCGAAGTGTGGACTGACGGCAGCAGGTGCGGCATCTGGGAGATCAACGTGGATAGCTGGCGTGACTTCGCGCCGTTCCAACTCACGGCCAATCCGGGTGAGCGTCCCAACGACAGCGCCAACGGTGTGCTGCTCTATTCATCCGCCATCGGCGGCAACTGGGACATCTATGCCATCAACACCGCGCCGCCGGCCCGCAAGATCGATCCGAATCCCACGCCGCGGAACCTGACGAACAATCCGGCCCAAGATGTGGGCGCGACTTTCTCGCCCGACGGGCGGCGCATCGCCTTCATATCCGACCGGGGCGGGTCCTGGGGCATCTGGGTCATGAATGCCGACGGCAGCAATCCAGCGCGTCTCGCGCCGGTGCCCGGCGGCTTCGGCGCTCAATGGGACCAGGAGCGCCTGTGCTGGGTGCCCTAAAAGCCTGTTGACGTTAACCTATTTCGGCCAATGCATTGTCACTGCATGCCAGCGACCATGACGTTGCGCTTCATCACACCGCGCACTGCGTTTGTCCCGAACCGGTACGCCAGTGTCCGGTAGTCGCCTGCGTCGAGGATCAGCAGGTCGGCCAGCTTCCCCGGCTCCAGGCTGCCGACCTGATCCCCCAGCCCCACCGCATACGCCGCGTTGATCGTCGCGGCCGTCAACGCCTCGGCGGGCAGCAGCCGCATGGTGCGGCACGCCAGCGCGATGATGAACTGCATGCTCTCACACCAGCACGTCCCCGGGTTGAGATCGGTCGCCAGCGCCAGCGCGCCGCCCGCGTCGATGAGGCCGCGCGCCGGCGTATAGTGCGGTTGGCCCAGCCCAAACGGCGTGCCCGGCAGCGCCACGCCGATAGTAGCTGACTGTGCGAGCAGCGCCACATGCTCCGGTGGGGTCGTCACGAGATGATCGGCCGAGAGCGCGCCCAATTCCACCGCCAGCGGCGTGCCGCCCAACGGCGCGAACTCATCCACATGGAGCTTCAACCCGAAACCGAGCCGCTGCGCCGCCGCCAGGATGCGCCGCGACTGCGCCAGGTCGAACGCGCCTTCCTCGCAGAAGACGTCGCAGAAGATGGGCCAGGCGGCCACACGAGATGACAACGAATCGCCCGGATTGACCGGAACATCCCCACCGGATTCGATCGATCCACTTGATTCGTTGTCATATCCTTTCCGCTGCCAATGCGGGAGCATCTCACCCACGACCAGATCGACATAGGCATCCGTCCGCCCCCGATACTCCGGCGGCACGGCGTGCGCGCCCAGAAAGGTGGGCACGAGATCGATCGGATGCGTGCGCTGGAGTTCGGCGATAGCATCCAATTGCTTGAGTTCGCCGGCTACGTTGAGGCCGTAGCCGGTCTTAGCCTCGGCGGTCGTCGTGCCGAAGGCCAACATACGATCGAGGCGCGCGCGCGTCTCCGCAACGAGGTCCGCCAGCGATGCGGCGCGCGTGGCGGCCACGGTGCGGGCGATGCCGCCGCCGGCCGCCATGATCTGCATGTAGGTCGCGCCGCCGATGCGCATCTCGAACTCGGCCGCGCGCTCGCCGGCCCACGGCAGGTGCGTGTGCGGATCGACGAAGCCGGGCACCACCGCGCGGCCGCCTGCATCGAGCGTCTCGCGCGCCTGGAAGGAC
>JALOOE010000623.1 GCA_025454565.1 Anaerolineae bacterium | reverse complement strand
CAGCCGATTCACCTGCCGGATCAGATCGTTCGGCGAGATCGGCTTGCTGAGAAACGCGTTGATGTGAATGTACTCGTCAGTCGGGAACAGCGCGGCGTAATCGGTGTTGGCGATCGACGTGACCATGATGATCGGCACATCGCGCAGCAGCGGATCGTCGTGCATGCGCTCGCTGGTCGAGACACCATCGAGCACGCTATCACATCCAGCACCATCAGATCGGGCGGCTCCGCCTTGGCGCGCTCGTAGCCCGCATCGCCGCTGGAGGCGTGGATCACCTCATGCCCCGCCCGCTCCAGCACGATGCGGGTGGTGCTGACGAAGTCAGGGTCGTCGTCGACGATTAAAATTTTGGCCACGGACACTTCTCCCCGACGATAGACGATGGACGATGGCAGTTGCTCGTCCCGTCTGCATCGCACACTGCCGATGTGCGATGTGATATTCGTACTCGCCCCGAAACCGCTCGATCGTCGAACGCGCCGGATTGGCCAGCGCGCCGCCCATGGGACAAAAAGTCGTACCATCCACCGCCTGCGCGATCTGGAGCGCCAGGTCGATGTCGCCGGGACGGCCCTTGCCGCATTCGATCCGATCCAACGTCTCATACAGCCGCTGCGACCCGACCCGGCACGGCACGCACCGGCCGCACGACTCGTGGGCGAAGAAGCGGGTGAGTCGCCGCGCCGCTTCGACCATGCAGGTCGTCTCGTCCATGACGATGATGGCGCCCGTGCCCAGCGCCGAGCCGGCTGCGGCCAGCGTCTCGAACGCCATCGGCGTATCGATCTGATCGGCGGTCAACACCGGCGTCGACGCGCCGCCCGGAATCACCGCCTTCAGCTTGCGTCCACCTGACATGCCGCCCGCGTGCCCCTCGATGATCTCGCGTAACGGCGTACCCAGCGGCAGCTCGTAGTTGCCCGGCCGGTTGACGTGCCCGCTGACGCAGAAAATCTTCGGCCCGGTGCTCTGGCGGGTGCCGATGCCGGCAAACCATGCCGGCCCGCGCAGCACGATGTGCGGGATGCAGGCCAAGGTCTCGACGTTGTGCACCAGCGTCGGCAGACCGAACAGCCCGCGCTGCGCCGGATAGGGCGGTTTCAGCCGCGGATTGCCCGGCTTCCCCTCCAGCGACTCCAGCATCGCGGTCTCTTCGCCGCAGATGTAGGCGCCTGCGCCCCGGTGCACCGACAGATCAAGGTCGAAGCCGGAGCCAAGGATATCTCGGCCCAGAAAGCCGCGCTCATACGCGTCGGCGATCGCCTTGATCCAACGTTTGACACCCAGAAAGAACTCGCCACGGATGTAGACGTAGGCCCGGTTGGCGCCCACCGCATACGCGGCGATGATCACACCCTCGATCACCTGGTGCGGATCCCGCTCGACCAGGGCCCGATCCTTGAAGGTGCCCGGCTCCCCCTCATCGGTGTTGACCGCCACGATCTTGGGGAGCGCCGGATCGACCGGCATGAAGCCCCACTTCGTCCCGGCCGGGAAGCCCGCCCCGCCCCGCCCGCGCAGCCCCGCCCGCTTGACCATGTCGATCAGCTCGGCCGGCGTATGTTGCGTCAGCGCGACCCGCGTCGCCTCGTACCCCCCGCGCGCCAGATAGGTGGCGATCTTCTCGGAGTCCGCCACGCCGATGTTGCGGGTGAGAATGGGCTCGTACATGTGCTGAACCGTATTGCGTGGTGCGTCATGAGTCAAACGTCATCCGACATACGTCAGGTCATCACGTTTGGCGTTTCACGGGTCACGTTTCACGTCTTGGCGACCAGATCAGCCAACAACCGGTCAATCTTCTCCGGCGTCATATGCTCATACAACTCGTCGTTGATCCGCAGGGCCGGCGCGGTGCCGCAAGATGCCAGGCACTCGACCACTTCGAGGGTGAACCGGCCGTCGGGGGATGTTTCGCCGGGCCGCAGATCGAGCTGCCTACCGACCTGCGCGATCACCGGCTCTGCGCCGCCGACGAGATAGCAGGACAATCCTTCGCAAACCTGGATGCGATAACGGCCTTGGGGAGCGAGCTTGAACAACGTGTAGAAGCTGGCAGTGGCATAGACCTGGCCGGGCGTCATGTCGAAGCGGCGAGCGACACGGTCGAGCGCCTGGGGAGTCAACCAGCCGTGCTGTTCCTGGGCGATGTAGAGCGCCGTCAACAACATGGCGCGTTTTGCGGGACTCACATCACGCGTCCCGGCTTCGGCCACCGTCGCCACAGCATCCCTCCGTGCGGGAAAACCGGCCTCGCGGCGCGAAACTCGACGGCGCCACCCTCAGAGTGTTGCCTTTCCCCGCTTGTAGCTTGCGCGTAAACGATATCACGAAGGTGCGGATGCGCAAATGATGCCGGTCATACCTGTACAACAAAAACACCGGCCTGGCGAATGCGTGCCGAGCCGGTGTTGAAACCGAATTGGGGTATATCCAAAGCTGATCAGGCAGCACGTCCTGAGACCGGGATGCGGACTACGCAGAGGACGCGGATAACGCGGACAAAAACACAGATAACCGACGCAGCCCCAGCGTAGCAGTCAGTGGTTCGGCGCACGCCGTCAGGGGCCGGCCTTGGCCATCGCCTGATCTTGGCCGACGATGAGGGTCAGATCTGTAGTATCAGAGGTAGGCTCCCAACGCACATTGGCCGGAGCCACACTGAAGCGTCGCGCCAACTCCTCGCGCGTCGAAGGCTTGCTGTCGCCGTAGACGATCAGTCGGCTCTGGGTGTAGTCGCCGCGATCGGCATTCCCCAGGCTGACCACGTTGTAGCCGTCGGCGGTCAGCGCCGCGGCCACGCTGGCGCCCACCCCGGCTTCCGGCGTGCCATTCAACACCACCAACTTGGCGCCTTCGCTCTTCACCGCCTTGCGAGCCGCCTCAGCCGCCGTGGTGCCGCTGGGCAAATCGGCAAACACCGACGCCAGCGCCGCGCGCAGCTTATTCATATCGGGCCGCAGCACGTAGCCCCACTTCGGATCGTCCGCCCGATCGTTGCCCAGGGTGTTATCGATGACGACGCGCGCCGGGTTCTTGAGATCGACCTGATCGACGGTGCGCGCCAGGGCAATCGCCTTATCGATCGGCATATCGGTCTGCACCGATTTG
>JALOOE010000622.1 GCA_025454565.1 Anaerolineae bacterium | reverse complement strand
GATTGTTGAGCGACGCTGCGGTCGTCGTCGTCCACGGCGGCGGCAAGGAGATCACCGACCTGCACAGCCAACTCGGCGTGGGCTTCGAGACGGTCGAAGGGCTGCGCGCCACCAGTCCGGAAAGCATGCGACTGGTAGAGATGGTGCTCAATGGCACAGTGAATACGCGGCTTGTACGCTGGCTGGTGAACGGCGGCGTCGATGCGCTCGGTCTCAACGGCATCGATCTGGGGCTGGTGCGGACGACCCCGCTGACGGTGAATGGCAAGAGCCTGGGATTGGTGGGACAGGTTGGCCCGGTCAACGGTGAGGCGTTGCTGCAACTGCTCGACCTGGGCCTGACCCCGGTCATTTCGCCTGTTTCGCTCGGAGAAGATGGCCTGGCCTACAACGTCAATGCCGATCATGTTGCCGCAGGCGTGGCGAAGGCGGTCGAAGCCAACAAACTGATCTTCGTTAGCAACGTGCCGGGAGTGCAGGTTGCCGGGCGCACCATGCGCGCGCTCAGCCTCGCGCAGATCGAGGGCCTGATCGCAGATGGCCACATCACCGGCGGCATGATCCCGAAGGTGCGCTCGGCCACCGAGGCGGTTGAGCGTGGCGTGCACCAGGCTGTGATCACCGATTTAGCGGGGCTGGCGAAAGGTGATGGGACTGCCATTGTGAAGGGGTAGGATGCAACCAGTTCATGATAACGAGCTTTGATCCGACCATCCTGCCCGATCTGCCGCAGAGCCAGCGGCTGGCCGCGCTTGTGGCCGATCTGTGGGCGGATCCAAATGTCGTCGCCCTGTGGTTGGGCGGGAGCCTGGCGCGCGGGGAAGCCGATCGCTACAGCGATGTGGATCTACATGTGGCGCTGTTGCCCGAGGCCTATGACCCGGAGGCAATCCCAGAATCGGCCGGAAAGCTGGCGACTGCGGCGGTCGTCCGGCTGCGCTTCAGCTTCGGCCCCGGCACGACCCTCTGGCACATGCTGCTGGAGGACGGCGAGATCTACGACCTGTCGCTCCAGCCGACGACGCAGGAGCCGGCGTTCGAGGCGCGGCTCGTGCTCGCCTGCCGAGACGAGGCGTTCGGCGCCAAGTTGATCGGCGGCGCAGATCGCTCCGTCGATTTTCCGCCTGCTGTGCCCGAAGACATCGCACGGGCGATAGCGTTTTACTGGATCAACCAGCAGAAGGGCCAGAAGGTGCTTCACCGCGGCATGCCGTTGCTGGCCTGGCAGGGCGAGTATCTGATGCGGCAAGACCTGATCCGCTTCTGGTATATTCTGGCGACAGGCAACGACTGCGGGCCGCTGCACCGACTGACGATCCACACCCTGACGCCGGTGATCCGGGCTGTGCAAGCCGAGTATGGCGCGGACGCACTGGCGCTGGTCGGCCAACCGCTGCGCACCGAGGCGGAGATCATCGCGGAGGCCGCCGATCTGCGGGAGGAAATCGCTCGCATCGGGCGCGTGTTGGCGGAGAAGTTCGACTTCGCCTATCCATCCACCGCCGAAGCGACCGTCCGCCGCACATGGCAGGAATTCCTGGCGGCGCACCCGGTCGCAAGAGCCGAGTGAAAGGAGTGACTGAATGACCACTGAAACCGAAACCATCATCGATCTCGAACAAGAGTACGTCCTCCAGACCTACGTCCGCGCGCCGTTCGTGCTCGACCACGGCAAGGGCTGCTGGGTCTACGACACCGACGGCAACGCCTACCTGGATTGCGCGGCGGGTATCGCCGTCGACGCGCTGGGCCACGCCGATCCTGAGCTGGTCGCAACGTTGACCGAGCAGGCCGGCAAGCTGTGGCATACGTCGAACCTATTCCACACCGCGCCGCAGGCGCGTCTCGCCAAGCAGCTATGCGAAACCAGCTTCGCGGATCGCGTCTTCTTCGCCAATTCCGGCGCCGAGGCTAACGAGGGCGCGTTCAAGTTTGCGCGCAAGTGGGCGTACGATCATTTTGGCCCGAACAAATCGGCCTTCGTGGCCTTCAGCGGCGCGTTTCACGGCCGCACTTTCGGCGCATTGGCCGCCACCCCGCGCGAGAAATATCAGGCGCCTTTCCGGCCGCTGATGCCGGGAGTTCGCATCGCGCCGTTCAATGATCTCGATGGCACGGCGCAGGTGATGGGCGACGATGTGTGCGCGGTGATCATCGAGCCGGTGCAGGGCGAAGGCGGCATCTATCCGGCCACGCCCCAGTTTCTGGAGGGGCTGCGCGAGCTGTGCGATCGCCACAATGCGCTGCTGATCTTCGACGAGATCCAATGCGGCATGGGGCGCACCGGCACGCTCTGGGCGCACCAGGCATATGGCGTGACGCCCGACATTCTGACGGCCGCCAAGCCGCTCGCCGGCGGGCTGCCGATGGGCGCCATCCTGATGACTCAACGCGTGGCCGATGTGATGCATCCAGGCGAGCATGGCAGCACGTTCGCGGCCGGGCCGCTCGTCTCCGCAGTCGCCGAGGCGGTGGTTCGCCGGGTCTCCGATCCAAGCTTCCTGGCCGACGTCAAGGCGAAGGGCGAATATTTGAAGGAACGTCTGGAGGAGATCAACTCGGCGCACATCAAAGCGGTGCGCGGCCGCGGCCTGATCGTCGGCGTGGATCTGGATGTGCCGGTCGCCGACGTGACGAGCGCCGGCCACGCCCGCGGCCTGCTACTGATCAATGCGGGCACGCACACCCTGCGCCTCGTCCCGCCGCTGG
>JALOOE010000044.1 GCA_025454565.1 Anaerolineae bacterium | reverse complement strand
GAGTGTCTGACGCGCCAGTCAGGTTACGAATTGGCCTTCGGGTCGGCTGTGTAGTCGTTGACGGTGTTGGCGCTGAAATCGCGCCGTTTTGCCAGCCAGTACCCTTCTATGGCATAATCCAGTTGCACCGGTGGGCCTCCTCCTGCGGGAACGTTGAACGGGGGATGGTTAGTGCCATCCGTGCTGACTGTGCGATCTACGCTCCGTGAATACTAAGGCACCCTGGAGATGAGCCGATGTGCAGTTCTCATAAGATACAGTGCACCTGCCTTAGATAGCACGGAAGCCCACGGATAGCTATCCGTGGGCTTCAATGGTGCGCCTGATGATAATGTGTGCGACCCGGTTGGGTCGCCTGGTGGGCGAGATAGGACTCGAACCTACGACCTCACGGATGTGAACCGTGCGCTCTAACCGGCTGAGCTACTCGCCCGAACCGAGTGTCGATTATAGCAGCACTTTCCCGAATGCGCAAAATGGAGATCGCCGACTGAAGGTGGGGCGGCCCAACGGCGCACTTTGTGGGCCCGGAATCGGCACGACGCCGACCATTGCTGTCTTGAGTTTTCATAATGAACCGGACCATCGTTCCTTACCTCTTTCTCGGCATGGTACTCCTGCTTTGCGTGAGCGCCTTTGGCATCGGCCGTTGGATCGCCTCGGCCGATCCGGTCGAAGTGGGCCGACGTCCGGGATGGACGCCGCCTGGCGCCGCATCCCCCACGCTTGCTGCCCGTGCCGCTACAATGGCGCCCACACCGTCATCGACGCGAGCGCCAAGCACCGTGCCTGCCCCAACACCATCTCGAGCCCGGGCCAGCGCCATGCCCACGAGCGCGGCGAAAGAACCCCTCGGCCAGACGTCGACCGCTATCGTCAGCCCCTCGCCGACGGTCACCGCCACATCCGTGCCACCAACACGCAAAGCCGATTACGCATTCGAGTTGGTCCGGGCAGTACGCAACTCCTCCGGCGATTGTCCTGGCGCATATATCCTGGGTTCAGTGATCGACCAGGCAGGAAAACCGATGCCGGATGTGTCGCTTCGGCTCACCGACGAGTACGGCAATCAGCAGATCCAAACGAGCAAGAAGGTTGCCAGCGAGGCGGGGCGGTATGACTTTCCGCTTTTCGGGCCGCCACGACGCTTCTTTCTCAGCGTGGTAGATCCCCAAGGTCGTCCCCTCAGTCCGGCGGTGGAGATACCGCACGGCGTCGGCTCGACTGCGGAGGCGAAGTGTCATTGGGCCGATTGGCAGCGGCAGTAAATGACCGGCACACTCTCCATTGATTCCGCGCAGGCCAAAGCCTCGCGCCAGTCGATCGCTGGGGGCGGCTCGCGGTTCAGGATGCTGGCCTCCGACGACTTCTGGATTACCATGTTTACCCTGTTAGCATTTTCGGCGCGCCTGTGGGATATCGGTGAGAAAGGATTGTGGTACGACGAGGCAAGCACCGCACTGATGGCACGCGCTGGCGTCGTCGAAATTACACAGTTCCACTGGCGATCGGCGTTCGAGCATCCCCCGTTCTGGGTGCTGCTCATGCATTTCTGGTCGATGATCTGGGGGCAATCGGAGTTTGCATTGCGTCTGCCGGCCGCGTTCGCCGGTACGCTTCTTGTTCCCGTGATGTGGCAGAATCTCAAGCTCTGCTGGCCGGCCGATCGAATCGTGCGATCTGTGGCTGCGCTTTTCATCGCGATCGCCCCTGTGTTGATCCTCTACAGCCAGGAAGCGCGCATGTATGCCATCATTACACTGCTGGCGGCAATTTCCATCTACCTGTTCCTGCGGCTTCAGGAATCGGACGGGTGGGGCTTGCTGGCTGCGTTCACCATCACCAATGTCGTCATGCTGGGCCTCCATTACTATTCTGTCCTGCTGATTGCCGCCGAGACGCTGTGCGTCTTGCTCATGGGGCAAGCGATGCGGCGGGGGCGCGCCAGGTTGATCGCCGGGCTCGCGCTCTCGATCTTGCCGCTGATCCTGTGGGCCATGTTCTCGCCCGGCTTCCAGATGACGCTTCGCTCTGTCATGGCACAGCCACTCCGCGATGCGGGATCATGGCAAGTGTGGGCCGATCGCCTGTGGCGCGATATAACGTTTGGCTCTGTGGTGTGGCAGCCAAGCCGCTCGGCAGTGAGCTATATTCTGGCGCCGCTCCTGCTGCTCGGAGTCTATGCCGCGTTGCGATCTGGCCCGCGTTCCGGTTCGCAGCCGGATTGCCCGCTAAGCCGCACGGGCGGCATCCTCTTCGCATTGGTTCTAGTGACGGCGCTTCTGGCGAGTGCAGCATTTCAGAACGCCATTCACACACGTTATGTGCTGTTCATAGCACCTGTTTTCTACGTCATGGTAGCTCTAGGCATCGGGCTGTTGTGGCGTCGAGCGCGTTGGCTGGGCATGATCGTGCTGATAGCGCCCCTCGTGGTGATGGCTTTCGGGCTTACCCATTACTACGCATCGTATCAGAAGAGCGGCTACCGGGATATGGCCCGTGCCATTGTTGCCCAGGCCGCGCCTGCGGATGCCATCCTGCTGGAATCGCCGCGCCAACACCTTCTGGCGAAGTACTATCTGCTCGCTGACAGGCCGATCTACCCGCTCCCCGATGTGCCTGTGCCCGAGTACTGGCCTCTCACGGCGCCGCCGATCATTCCCGAAAAGATCGATGAGCACTTGCGAATGATTCTACGTGATCACGGCGATGCCTGGCTGCTGCTGGCCGGGCAAGACGAGGTCGATCGAGGCGAGTTTGTCACGAAATATCTCACGGCAATTGCATACACATTGGACTGTCGTGACAAGCTCGACGTTCGTTGGTGTCGCTACACGTCCCCAGCGCGGCATCCGGCCGAGCTTTCCATCCCGCTTGGGATGACCTACAATGGTGAACTTCAATTGGGGAACGCGCAGGTGGCGCATCTTGCCGATCCGCGGGCCGGGCAGAGCCACCTATTAGTGGCGCTCGATTGGCTGGCGCAGGTGAAGCCGTCTGTGGATTACGTGGTTACCTTGCGATTGATCGCCGCGAACGTTGAGCCGGGTGTCCCCCGCGCCCAGGCAGACGGTATGCCGATCGGCCCCTTGTTGCCGACCACCGCTTGGGGCCTAGGCGACCGCAAGCCAGGCTACATGACGCTGACACTCCCGCCGGGGTTGCCGCCTGGCGACTACCGCATCGTGTTGGGCGTGTACGATCCTCGGTCGGGCGCGCCCTATTCACCGACTGGGTCGGCGGCAGCGACCGATAGCTTTGTGCCGCTGGCAGGCGTTCGGGTGGGTCCCGAAGGCGTACAGCTCTCTTCACCGGGGCCCTGAATCTGCGACGTGTGCGTAAGGATGAGCGACGCGAATGTCTCCCGCTGATTCCAGTGCGACGCGCACCAATGGTTGGCTGCGCGCGGCGATTCTGGCTGCTCTGTTGCTGGCGGCCGCCCTCCGCTGGTGGGAACCCGCGTTGGTCGAGTTCAAGTACGATGAGGCGCACATCACCGGTCTGGGCCTCGATTTGGCGCGCGGCGGCGCACCGCTCCTTCTGAGCGGCGGCACCACGTTCGGCATCCAGCGCGGCGCACTCGATGTCTATCTTCTGGCGCTGCCATTGAAACTCGCCGGCGGGCGCGTCGAGGCGGCAGTCTGGTTCATGGGCGCGCTGGGTGTCTTGTCGGTCGCGCTCACGTATCTCCTGGGGCGGAAGGCGGGAGGCCAGTTAGTCGGCCTGCTGGCGGCCCTGTTCATGGCGGCCAACCCGTGGCTGGTATTCTACGACCGGAAGCTGTGGGCGCACATTCAGGTAGTTTTCAGCGCCCTCCTGCTGCTGTTGGCCTGGCAAACGGTGGTGGTCAGGCGCGGTCGGGCGGCCTTCTGGTTCCCGGTGGTCATTGCGCTGCAGATGCAGGCGCACGTTCTGGCTCTCCTCCAAGGGCTGAGTTGGTTTGGAGCGTTCGTTGTCGCCCCGCGTCGCTGGCTGCGCCGAGAGGCGGCGCTGGGCCTGGCCGTCGCCGTTGGCCTGCTGCTTCCTTATGTGTGGGCTTTGTGGCGGCATGGGGTCTTGGGGCCGGCGGCAGGCGGCGCAACGCCTGCCGCCGATGCGACCGTTGCGCCGCTGCTGGCCCTGCGCGGCGCGGCCCAACTTTTCGGCGGCGACGGGCTGCACATTCTTGCTGGGCTGCCGCGCGGCGCGCTGGCGTCGTGGCGGCTCACCGGTGAGCTGCTGCTCCCGCTTTCGGTGTTGCTTGGTCTGGGCGTGCTTCGGACGATATGGCGATGTCGCGCTGGGCCGGCTGCACCCGGCGCTCGCCTGTTGCTCGCCTGGACCATCGGGCCACTGTTGTTGTTGTCCTTGGCGCCGCTGCGCCCGCCCCTGCAATACTGGACGGTGCTGCTGCCTCTGCCTGCGCTGTATCTCGCCTTTGGCCTCGAATGGGTCGCCGTCGGCGTGGCGAAGGCTGTGTCGCATCTCGCGCCGTCAGGTCGGAGGACGCAGCTCGCGTCGCCGCCTGCCCTGGCCTGGGGGCTGTCGTTGGTTGTTATCATCGCCCTGATCGCGGTCTGGACGGCGAGCTATCGCGGCCTGCTGCTTGCCGTGGATGCGGGCGCAGGCGCGACCACGTTCGGGCCGCCGTTGAAGCGGTGGGAGCAGGCAACCGGGGCAGCACGCGCTTGGGCCCAACGACTTGGGACCGAAGAGGTGCGCGTCGCGGTGGATGGCGTCGATCCCGGCTATCAGGGTGAGCCGGCAGCCGTGGCGGGACTGATCGGCAGTCCGCCCTACGCACGCTTTGTCGAACCATCCTCCCCTGCCGCGCTGCTGCTGGCGTATGATCGGCCCAGCCTCTACCTATGGGCCGTGGACGCGCCGGAAGTTGAGGCGAAGCTAACGCAGATCGGCGAGCGGGTGTGGGAAGGACCGTTGGTCACGGGACATCCGCCGGCGCGCCTCTATCGGCTGCCGCCCGCGAAGGCCTTGAGCCTGGGTTTCCAGCGCCTCGATCCGCCGCCAACCTTCGACGCCGGGCTGGCGTTGATCGGCTATGCGCTGCCGGAGAATGCACGGGCCGACCAGCCGTTTCAGGCGACGTTGGTGTGGCGTGTGCTTGATCCGCCGATGGCGGTGCGCAGCCGCGACATGACCGCCTTCAACCATATCCTAGGGGCAGACGGCAACGGAGCGGCACAAGCCGATGGCATGGCGCTCCTCAGTCGCGACTGGTGGCCTGGCGACGTGCTTATCCAGCCGTACTCGCTCACCCTGCCGGCCGGGACATATCGCTGGCGCACCGGCATCTACAGCCGGGCCGACGGCGGCCGGTCGCAATTGACCGGTAGCGGTGATTCCGTTGATCTGCCGTCCTTCACGGTCAGATAACGCGAGAAGGGCGGGCCAACCGGCCCGCCCTTCTCATCAGTATGCGCTTGATGCGCTACTGGTACTTCGAGCAGTAGTCCTCCATCACGCCCTTGGTCAGGTAGTTCTTAACCATCGCGTATCCGGTGCGAATGAACAGGTCGGGATAGCCCGGCCCGACGATGGACCAGTAGTATTGTTCATCGTTCTTGGTCCAATTCACATCGGGCAGATAAATCATACTCATCAGGCCAATCCAGGGCTGCCAGTTTTCCTTCGCGTATTTCAGTGCGCGCACGAGATAGCACCCCTGCTTGGCCTGATCGATGCCCGCGCCTGCGCCGTGCCAGTAATAGTCCGAATTAGGGCGGTCATCGGTGGTCCAGCCGAATTCCAGGATGACGACCTGCTTGTTGGCATCGCCGTTCTTCACCATCAGATCGCGCACGTCCTCGATGTGGCGGAAGGCGTAGACCCGCTTCAGAGCCGCCGGGCTCGGATCGTTGTTGTGGAGCTTGGGCGTCGTCGCGACCACTTGCGGATCGATCTCGGGCGGGGACGCGTAGCCTGCGCCGTGAACGCCGAGCATGTCGAAGTAGCCGTCGCTTTTGCCGCCCATCGCGTCGTAGATGCCCTGGTAGAACTTAAGGTCGGGCATGGCGCGGTCGCTATCTTCCGTGGTAGGCGCCATACCTGCTGTCACGACGATAGCGTTGGGATCCTTCGATTTGATGGAATTGTAAGTCGTGCGTAGCATGCGCGCATACGCCGCCGGATCAGGGCGCTTCTTGCCCCATTCGCGCGCCAGGTTGGGCTCGTTCCAGATCTGATAGGCCTGGATCCGACCTTTGTAGCGGTTGGCGACCTGTGCTGCGAAATCGGCGAAGTGTCCGGTGTTGTCCGGTGGATCGCCCGCCCAAAAGGCCCGATCGGGGTCCATGCCGATGCGCACGAGCAGCTTGAGCCCGCGTTTGTTCGCCTCATCGACGATCCGGTCGGCGCGTTCCCAATCGAAACTCCCTTTCTTGGCGCCCTCGATGTCTTGCCAGGCGAAGTACTGCTTGACCCATCCAAAACCGCCATCCTTGACCAGGTTGAGATCGCGATCGGCGACCTCGGGCCGCCACCAAAGGAAGGACTGAATACCGTAATCCGGCGAGCCCATCTTGGTGTTGGAGCCGACGACGGGAGTCGTCGGGCGCGGCTGGGGCGTATTGGTCGCCGCGACTGCACCCGCTGTCGGCGCTGCCGTCGGTTTAGGCGCATCGGTTGCCGCCGGAGCCTTGACCGGCGCAGGCGGGTTGGTAGCGGTCGGCGCATTGGTTGGCGTCTCTGCGCGCGCCATTTCGGTCGGTGGCGGCGTGGTAGTGACCAGACTCCCCGCCGGTCGCGGTGTCTTGGTGGGTGTCGGCGTGGCCACGACCGCCCCGGAGCTGCATGATGCGATCACCAAGCCCGTCACCAGAACCAGGACGACCAACAGCCACGGCCAGAAGCTCCGCAGATCAACAGAACGTCGAATCATCATCTCTCTTTCCATTCTGGGTGAAGGATCGCTCAACCCAGCTATTTCGCCATGCCTCGGAGCCAATCATATGCGGGCCGGCCCATGATACCCCATTGGGCCAACTCAGAACCGGGATGGGACTGGTTGTAATTCAGGTTCCACAGGAACGCCGGGCCAACAAAACCCCAATTGCGCATCATCTGATAGGCTCGGACGGTCCATTGCGCCTGTTCATCAGGTGTGTTATCTTTGGCATACTCGTACCCCGGCTGCCCCGTCCAGCCTGCGGCCCAGCCAAACTCCGTCGGCCAGATGCGCTTGTTCCCATCACCATATTTGAGCATGATATTGCGGTAGCCCTCCATCGTCGAGCGGAAGCTCCAAGAATGGTGCGGTGAATTGCATGGTCCAACATACAGCGAGCCCTGGCCTCGGATGAAGTCACAAGCAGGGGCGCCGCCCGGCACATCGGGCGCGACATTGAAGCCGCTGGGGTGTGCGCCGATGGCGTCGGCGTAGTTCTTCAGCCCGGCCTGATACATGCGCTCCAGGTAGGTGAAGTCGTCCATCGCCACCGGGGGCGGCGCGCCGGTGGGTGTCAGGGCGCCGCTGACCACGACAGTGTTGGGGCAGGCGCGCTTGATCGCGCCATATGCGGCTGCCAACAGCCGCACATATCGGGCCGGATCCAGCGGCTCACGGCCCCACTCGTAATCGAGGTTCTGCTCGTTCCACACCTCGATCGCTTGCACACGGCCGCAATAGCGCGCCGCAAACTCACCGACGAAGGACGCATAGGCGCCCGGATCGGCGGGCGGGCCTTCGACGCTGCGGTCCGTATTGCCCGGTCGCGCCCAGTCGGGCGCTTTGACGATGCTGACGAGGATATTCAGCCCGTTGCCATTGAGATCGCCGATGATATCATCGGGCCAGTTGCGCTGACCGCGTTGGCCCTCGAAGTCCTTCCACGGCAACTGGAACTTGGCCCAGTTGAAGCCCATGTTTTTGATCGCGCCGATAGCAGCCCCACGATCGCCCCAGGGATCGATCTGGATGCCATAACCGAAGGAACCGCCTCCCGACGGCCGCGGCGCGGGACCTCCAACCGCCGCCGCCGCGGCTTGCGCTTGCGGTGCGGCAGTGGGCGGCGGCGCGGCCTTAACGACAGCCACGCCCTGCATGGGACCGCCGGCCGTCACAAGCTCGCTCGCAACCCAACCGTTGCCTTCCTTGATCGCGATCTGCCACCACTTGCCGTCTTCGCTCTTGCCGACTATCTTCTGGGTGGCGCCGCCATCCAACCGGTCGATGACCGGATAGGCGGTGCCTGGCCCTGAACGGACGTTTATGATGTCGGCGTTAACCTTCACGATGGCCGCGTCCGGCGTTGCCGTGGCCGCGGCAGTCGGCAGGGGGGGCACCGTCGGCTGAACGGTTGGTGTGGGCATGGGCGTCTCGGTCGGCGCCTGGGTTGGCGTCGCCGTGGGCGAAATCGCCGTTGCCGTAGGCAACGATGTCGCCGTGGGTGGGATCGCGGTGGCCGTGGGCAGCGCCGTTGCCGCAGGCAACGCCGTTGCCGTAGGCAACGGTGAGGCTGTCGGCGGCATTACCGTTGCTGTCACGGGCAAAGTCGTCGCAGTCACACGAGCGACCTGGGCCGACTTGGTCGGGGTTGGCTTGGAGCGGCACGAAGCCAGCACCAGAGCCAATAAGATAAGAACGAGCACCAAGACGAGGGATCGTGCATGAGGCCTTGAGCAGCGGTGAGTCATCGATGATCTTCTCCGAGCAGAGGTTTGGGCATTAGGGTTTCACGGGCACGGTCGTAAGGGTGCCGGTAACTACCACGAATTGCGAAGCTAACCACGCCGGCTCGTTGTTCACGCAGCACACCTGCAACCAGGCGTTGTCTGCGCTGCGACCGGTTACGGTGAACGCCTGACCTGCTTGGGCGGAACTGAGGGCCGGTTGCGCTTGGTTCGGGCCGGCGCGCAGCACCAACGGGCCCTCGCGCACTTGGGCACGCAGGACGACCGCGGCTGCACTTGGGGCCAGGGTGGCTGTCGGCGAAATGATCGCCGTGCTTGTTGGGGCACCGGTGACCGCCGGTGCGACGGTTGCTGCCAACGTCGCAACCGTTACGCGAGTTGCGGTGGACTGGACGCGCGTGGTTGTTGGCGATGTGGACTTTGCGCCAGTGTTAGGCAGGGCTGTGGCGGTCGGTGGGACACTCGTCGGAGTCGGCGACGGGGGCGGCGTCCACGGCTGCGGCCTGCCGCCAAGCGAATTGCCTGCGGCGAGCGGGATGATTAACCCGACGGCCGGCCAGAGCCAGGACGATAGTGATGACAGCCAATAGGATGGTCGTGGATCGGTCACCCAAACGCATTGCACACTCTTGGATTGTCCATAATCGCTGAGGTTGGTCTCCTTAGGGCTTGTCAAAGTACAACTTCCTGCTCTGGCCGGTCTCCGACCGAGCCAGAACGGGAACTTGTTTCTTGACACGCCCTTAGCGAGCTCGGCACAGCCTCAAATCGGCCCGGACGAGTATTCGGAAAGCCCCTCAGGGGTATGTCACCGAAAACGCATTGATAAGATGCGACGCACCATATGGCGCGCCGCATCTTGTTGAACGAGGAACCGCGCCACGATCGCCGTGAGCGCTCTGGTTCCTCGCTATTTGGGCATCGTAGTCAAAACAGATTGTGCTGGCCGGCCCATGATGCCGAACGCAGCCAACTCCGTGGTGGGTTGTGTCAGGTTGTAGTCAAGGTTCCACAGAAACATCGGCCCAACCCATCCCCAGCCTTTAGCAATCTGGTAAGCTTGCTTAATGAAGTTGGCTTGCTCCTCCGGTGTATTATCACGGGCATATTCATAGCCATTGTGCGGGCTGGGTGTGGATGCCCAACCGAACTCCGTGGGCCAAATGCGCTTGCCTGCGTCCCCGTTTGCTACCATCACTGCACGATACCGTTCCATCGTATCGCGGAAGAAAAAGCTGGGATGGTTCTTGAAGCTCGGTTCGGCCGGATTGCTGTAGCCGAACTTGGCGTCGGGCGGGTTGTTGTAGCCGCTGGGGTGTGCGCCGACCGCGTCGAAGCAGTTTTTCGCTCCGGCCGCATACATACGCTGCAAGTAGACCACATCGTCGATGGCGGTCGACCCATCATTTACACCTGTTGGGGTCATCGCCCCGGCAACGACAACCATGCCCGGGTCGGCCGCTTTAATGGAGCGGTAGGCTCGACACAACAGATCAACATAACGCCCGACATCGAGCGGCTCGCGACCCCATTCATACCAGAGATTCTGCTCGTTCCACACCTCAATTGCCTGGACCCTGCCCTTGTAACGCGCCGCTACAGCGCCGACGTAGTCAGCATAGGTCTGCAGATCGGCAGGCGGCCCTTCCACGCCGCGATCGGTGTTGCCAGGTCGGGCCCAGTTGGGCGCCTTCACGATGCTCAACAGCACCTTGAGACCCGCGCCGGTGAGATCTCCCACGATGTCGTCGGG
>JALOOE010000621.1 GCA_025454565.1 Anaerolineae bacterium | reverse complement strand
CAGGTGCCCCATCCGAAGTTTCCGACTTCGCGGCTCATCCCGCGAACTGCTCAACTTGGAGCCCTTCTCGACGTGCGGCGCTTCCCGCTTGACGGAGCGCGACTAGGATCTCGGCTGACTCCTCCCGCTTCAACCCAACCTCCCATTGGGACTTACCATCTCAGATGGCCCGACAGCCGGTCTTCCCAGGTAGGAACGTTGACTTTCTCTGTATCCTTGCCCCATTTACCGCCTTGGCCCTTGATTGCATAGGGCTTCACTGCCTGTTGCCAGATCGCCCGATCACTACGGCCTCACATGTAGTTCGTGTCCCTCAAGTCGCGGGTTTGCCTCCGGCTTCCTCCAGACCCCGCACCCGGCGTCACCCTTGCTTCGGTTGGCGGCTGGTGCAATCGAGCCCCGCAGCGCCTAGTCAACGCCCATGCTGGGCGCACAAAAAAGCTCCTGCGAGCAGTGCTCACAGGAGCTACATACGGGGACGACGGGGCTCGAACCCGCGATCTTCGGCTTGACAGGCCGACATGTTGACCACTACACTACGTCCCCTCTTGTCTCTCCGGTTCACGTCATTGTGCGCCGTTCGACAATGCAATTTTTACCACACGTTGCCCGCTCCGTCAAATCCGGCACCCCTGCTCCAGCAACTCAAGTGGTGTCCCGCATTGGATCGGTTCACGCACGATCGTGATTGTCCTCTTGCCGGTCGCTCTGGCCCCGGCCGGTGGCGCTCACCGGCCTGCGAGCGCTGTCAAGCCGAGCAAATAACTCTGCGCACCGAATCCGGCGATCTGCCCCTTGCACACCGGCGCGATGACCGATATGTGACGGAACGGCTCGCGCGCGTGGATATTGCTCAGATGCACCTCTACGGTTGGGATCCCTACCGCCGCAATGGCGTCTCGCAGCGCATAGGAAGTGTGCGTGAATGCTCCGGCATTGATCACGATGCCGTCGGCCCAGCCGCGCGCCTCGTGGATGGCATCGATCAGCGCGCCCTCGTGGTTGGATTGCAGGATGCGCAGCGTCACGCCACGGCTGCGTGCGGATTCTTCGAGCATCGCGTTGATCTGGGCCAGGGTGACGGTTCCGTACACCCCAGGCTCGCGCGTGCCGAGGAGATTCAGGTTGGGGCCGTGGAGGATGAGGATGTTGGGCATGGGGTGTTCCTTCTCTCGATGATGATATGGCGTAGTGCGTATTGCGTGGCACGCAGCAGACCAGACACGTGCACACGACGGAACACGCACTACGCACCACGTATAGTCTCAAGCGCAGCAAGCACCGCTTCCCCAGCCACCCCTTCGACGAGTGTAACCTCCCCGATCCGCCCGATCAGGACGAACCGCAGGGCGTGGCCGCGACGCTTTTTGTCGGTGCCCATCGCGGCCAGAGCGGCAGCCGGATCGAAGGCGTGGCGTGTCGGTAATCCCAGGCGGGTCAGCGTCTCGCGCACGAGACCAGGTATCGACGCGTCACAAAAGCCCAGGTTGGCGCTCATCTCGGCGGCCGCGACCATGCCCAGGGCGACTGCTTCGCCATGGCGCAGGGTGTAGCCGGAGATCAGCTCCAGCGCGTGACCGAAGGTGTGGCCCAGATTCAGCCACGCCCGATCCCCCATCTCGAACGGATCGCGCGCGACGATGCGCGCTTTGACCCGCACGGCATCCGCGATCATCGCGGTCAGCGACGTCGGGCCGCGCGTGGCAAGTCCCTCGAACAGCGCCTCATCGCCGATGATCCCGGCTTTGACGATCTCAGCCAGGCCGGACCGGAACTCGGCGCCGGGCAGGGTGCTCAGCAGATCAGGATCGATCAGCACCAGCTCAGGCTGTTTGAACGCGCCCACCAGGTTTTTCCCCGCGGGCAGATCGACCGCCACCTTGCCGCCGACGCTGGCATCCACCATCGCCAGCAGGCTGGTGGGGATCTGGAGGAACGGCACGCCGCGCAGCCACGTTGCAGCCACGAAGCCGGCCAGATCGCCGACAACGCCGCCGCCGAGGGCGATCACCGGCTCGGTGCGCGCGAGCTTCGCGTCGGCGAATCGAGTATAGAGGCCGGCGGCGGTATCGAGCGTCTTGTGCGCTTCGCCGTCCGGAATCTCGAAGATCAGCGGCGCGAAGCCGGCTTCGGTCAGCGTCTCGATCAGGATCGGCGCGTGGCTTCCCCCGACGTTAGGATTCGTGATCACCGCGCACCGGCCGGGCCTGACGCCCGCGTCCGCAATGCGACTGCCGGCCTGAGCGAGAAGATGGTCGGCGATGAGGATGTCATAGCCTGCCATTGCGGATTGCGGATTGCGGATTGCGGATTGGTGCGCCGCATCGGTAGAATCCGCGATCGGCAATCTGAAATCCACAAGCAGCCGATGTCCGCCTTCCGGCAGCCCCGCCGCGATGCCCATCACGCGCTCGGCAGCGGCCGCGACCGAAAGATGGGTCGTGTCGAGGTGATCGCTGATCGCGGCGTAGGCTTCCGCACGCTGCGCCAGCAGCCCGTAGATACGGGCCAATCGATCAGCGCCGGCGAGCATGGGGCGGTTGTCGTCATCGCCGATGCGGCGCAGGAGCGTTTCGGGCGCTGCATCGAGGCAAATAAGCGTACCGCCGCGCGATAGCGCATCGCGGTTCGCGGGGTTGACGACGGCGCCTCCGCCGACCGCGATCACCAGCCCGGCCGGCGCGCTGAACTCCTCGCAGATCGCCGCCTCGATG
>JALOOE010000620.1 GCA_025454565.1 Anaerolineae bacterium | reverse complement strand
GGGCGAGAACCTGGCGCGGCTCAAAAATGTGGACGTATTTCGGGCCAAAACAGTCGGCTTCGTCTTCCAGCTCCACAATCTGCTACCGACCCTCAGCGCACAGGAGAACGTCGAGGTGCCGATGCAGGGACAGCTCCCGGCCGGCAAGCGGCGGGAGCGCGCCCAAAAACTACTCGAGATGGTCGGGCTGGGCGCCCGGGGCGGCGCACTGCCGAGCCAACTCTCCGGCGGCCAACGGCAGCGCGTGGCGGTTGCGCGCGCGTTGGCGAATGGGCCGGCGCTGATCCTGGCCGACGAGCCGACCGGCAGCCTGGATACGCAGAGCGGCGAGGAGGTGCTGGCGCTGCTGGCCGACCTCAACCGCACCCAGGGCACAACCATCGTGATCGTCACCCATGACCGCCGCGTGGCGCAAGCCACGCAGCGCATCGTGCGCATGTCCGATGGCCGCGTAGTCAGCGATCATCTGCTGCTCGACCCATTGGAGGAGGACCTGCGCACGTTGGCCGACAGCCGGCTGGGGCAGGCGATTCTGGGAAATAACGGCTTGAAGGCCAGCTATCTCAGCCCGGAGGAGCGAGCGCTGCTGCGGGAACTATTGGAGAAGGTGGAATCGAGCCCGCACTGAGCATCTCCAGCGTGAATGGAAACGGGCCGCAATTGACACCTGGAACTGCGGCCCGTTTTCCCCGGCTTTAAAGGACTCCGATCTACCTGCCTCGCTCTCCCCGCACATACGGCAGACCCAGCGCGGCCGGCGCGCCGATGCGCTTCTTCATTGCCTCGCGCGAGCCGATCACCAGGATCAGGATCACGAGCGCATACGGCACCATCTGCAAGAAGAAGCCGAGCTTGGGCATGTAGAAGAAGGGATTCGCCAGCCCCAGCAGCAGTTGCGGTCCCTGTAGATCGAGGATTAGCCGGCGCACCGCGCCGAACATGTAGGCGCCGGCCATCGCCCGCCACGGATCCCATTGCGCAAAGATCACCAGGCCGATGGCGATCCAGCCCTGGCCGGCGGTCGTCAGCTCGCTGAACCAGCCAGGCGACACGGCCAGGCTCGTCGTCGCGCCGGCCAATCCGGCCATCAGCCCGCCGAAAAAGACGTAGAAGTAGCGCTGCCGGAAAACATTGATTCCCAGCGCATCGGCCGCGGCAGGGTACTCACCCACGGCGCGCAGATGCAGACCGGGACGCGTCCGGTTGATGTAGAACCAAACTGCGGGCGTCAGTAAATAGCCGAGATAGACCAGAACGCTGTGATTTGTAAAGAAGACAGGGCCGATGAGCGGGATGCTCGACAGAACCGGGATGGTGTAGGATGGCAGCAGCGCCACCGTGCCAGCCTTGCTCAGCCCTTCGCCCAACACCAAGCTGAGGCCGACGCCGACGAAGTTCGTCGCCAAGCCGCTGACCACCTGATCGGCCTGGAAGCTGATCGTCACCAGCGCATGGAGCAGGCTCAACGCGCCGGCAGCCAGCATCGCAAAGAGCACGCCCAACCACGGCTGATCAAACATGACGGCCGTTTTGTAGGCGGTCATGGCGCCAATCAGCATCATGCCCTCGACACCGAGGTTCAGCACGCCCGAACGCTCGGCCATGAGCTCACCGATGGCGGCAAACAGGAGCACCGTTCCGGTCGCCACACCTGCCTGGAAGATGATGGTCCAGTCGAGCATGAGAATATCCTCGCACTATTGAGAGGGTGTGTGAAGCGTGATGCGTTAAGAAATCACAGATTCATCTTCACGTATCATTTGTCACGTTTTACGTTACGTCCTGCGCACCACACGCACCCGATATTTCAACAACACGTCGCTTGCGATCACGCAGAACAGGATGATGCCCTGCAACATGCGCGGCACGCCCGACGGTTGGATCTCGCGACCGGCCAGGATCAAGCCGCCGAACAGGACGGAGACCAACACGACAGCGAACGGATTGAGCTTCGCCAGCCACGCAATGATGATGCCTGTGAAGCCATAGCCGGGCGAGATGGCGCCCTGCAAGCGGTGGACGACCCCCGAAATCTCCGACATGCCCGCCAGACCGGCCAGACCGCCCGAAAGCATCATCACCAGCACGGTATTGCGCACGATGTTCACGCCCGCGTAGTTCGCAGCGCGCGGGTTGTCGCCGATCAGGCGGATTTCGTAGCCCCACCGGCTGCGGTTGATGATGAACCAGACGACCACCGCCGCGGCGACGCCGAAGAGGAAGCCACCATGCAGCGTCAGGCCCGCAAAAGCGTCCACCTGCGCTGCATAGTCGGTCAGGCGCGGCAACCACGCATTTTTGGGGAAGACGCGCGACATCTGGAAGCCGCCTTCGCTCCATGCGCCAAACACCCAGTAGAGCACCCACGACACGGCGATATAGTTCATCATCAAGGTCGTCACGACCTCATTGACGTTGAGTTTCGCCTTCAGATAGCCCGGCAGCCAGGCCCACAGCGCGCCACAGAGGAAGCCGGCGAACGCCATGGCCGCCAACATGATCGGCGCGGGTGTCTCCTTGGGCAGCAGCGGGATCAACACAACCGCGCTGGCGCCCCATGCGCCCAGGAAAAACTGCCCTTCGGCGCCGATGTTCCAAAGGCGCATACGGAACGCCAGCGCGCACGCCAGGCCCACCAAAATCAACGGCGTCGCCTTGAGCGCGCACGCCAGGCCCACCAAAATCAACGGCGTCGCCTTGACCAGCGTATCGTTGAGCACGCCGACGCTGCCGAACGCCGCCTTCAGGATGTGAAGATAGGAGCGGATTGGATCGCCGCCCGCCAATTGGATGATGACGCCGCCGATGATAAAGGCCAAGATCAAGGCCCCGATCGAAGTCGCGGCCGGCAGCCAGCGCGGCGCCTGCAAACGCGGCTCGATGCGCACCGCCCACGGCAAACGGAAGCTGCTACCGGAGGTTTCGCTTGCTGCCATCGTTCATCACCCCTTCACTGCTGCATCCAAACGCTGCCCGGCCATCATCAGGCCGATTTGCTCCAGCGTTGCGTCCTCGGCCTTCATCTCACCCATGATCTCGCCCTCATAGATGCCGACGATCCGGTTGGAGAGAGATATGAGTTCGTCGAGCTCCTCCGATATGAGCAGGATGGCCGTGCCGCGGGCGCATTCGTCGAGCAGGACGCGATGTACGGCCTCGATCGCGCCCACGTCGAGGCCGCGCGTGGGCTGCACCGCCACAATCAGCTTCGGGCCGGCTGATATCTCGCGCGCCAGGATCGCCTTCTGCAGGTTGCCGCCAGAGAGCAGGCGCGCCTGTATCTGGATCGAGGGCGCAGCGATGTCGTAGCCCTTTTTCAGGGCTTCCGCTTGTTGGGCGATCACCGGCCGATTCAGAACCCAGCCATTGGAGATAGGCGCCGAGCGATAGTTCTTCATGATCAGGTTATCGGCGATGCTGAGGCCGGGCGCGCTGCCCACCCCAGTGCGATCCTCCGGCACGTGGGCGACGCGACGCGAGATCGCGGCCAGTGGCGACCGATTGACGATGTTCTCGCCGTTGACCAGCACCTGGCCGCACGTGCATTTGCGCAGGCCGGTGATGACCTGCGCCAACTCGCTCTGACCATTGCCGGCCACGCCCGCCATACCGACGATCTCGCCGGCCCGCACTTGCAAAGCCAAATGCTTCAAGGCCGGCAGGCCGCGGTCGTTCTCCGCGCAGATGTCTTGCACATCGAGCACGACCGGGCCGGGTTGTGCGGGCGGTTTCCCCAGCGAGAAGACGATCTCTCGGCCTACCATCAGTTGCGCCAACTCGCGCTTGGTCACCGATTGGGCGGGCAAACCGGCCGCTGTCACCCGGCCATGTTGCAGCACGGTGATCCGGTTGGCGATGGCGAGCACTTCATCCAGCTTGTGGCTGATGAAAACGATAGAATGCCCGCTGGCGACCATGCCGCGCAGGGTGACGAAAAGCTCCTCCACCTCCTGGGGCGTCAAGACAGCCGTCGGCTCGTCCATGATGAGCACGCGCGCGCCGCGATAAAGCATTTTGAGGATTTCGACGCGCTGCTGCTCACCGACTGAGAGCTGCCA
>JALOOE010000619.1 GCA_025454565.1 Anaerolineae bacterium | reverse complement strand
ATTTGCTGATTTGCTGACTTCCGATGCATCTCGACACGACTGACTCCTCGCGCCCCCTCGTGCGCGTCGGCCTGCGCTATCTGCGCCGCCACCCGTGGCAGACTGCACTGATGATCATCGGTGTGATGCTCGGCGTGGCGGTGATGGTCGCCATCGACCTGGCGAACGCGGCGGCGAGCCGCGCGTTCGATCTCAGCACGGATGCCATCGCCGGCAAAACCACGCATCAGATCGTGGGCGGGCCAACGGGACTGGATGAAGCGATCTACACGCGGCTGCGCGTCGAGGGCGGCGTGCGGCTCGCCGCGCCGGTGGTGACGGACTATGTCTCATCGCCGCAACTGGGCGCTCGACCGATCCAACTGCTGGGCATCGATCCCTTCGCTGAGGCGCCGTTCCGATCCTATCTGCTCACGGGCAACGCGGCGAGCGCCACCGGCTTCGGGCGCGCGCCGTCGCCGGATGCTGCGACTTCGGCCGCGCCGCTGACCGCTTTCCTCACGCGTCCGGGCGCGCTGCTGATCTCCGAGGGGCTGGCACGCGAGAACGGCGTAGCCGTCGGCGACCCGGTGGCGTTGATCGTCGCAGGCCGCCAGATCACGGGGAGCGTGGCCGGGCTGCTGCAACCCGCCGATTCCCTCAGCCGCCGCGCGCTCGACGGGCTGATCCTGGCCGATATCGCCACCGCGCAGGAGATCGTGGGCCGCATCGGCAAGCTCGATGCCATCGATCTGATCCTCGGTGATCAGGAGGCAGGAGGCAGGGGGCAGGCGATTGAGTTGATGCTGCCGCCCGGCGCGCAGATCATCCCGGTGGCGGCGCGCAGCGGTGCCCTCGCGCAGATGACCGCCGCGTTCCGCATCAATCTGACCGCGCTCAGCCTGCTGGCGCTAGTCGTCGGCATGTTTCTCATCTACAACAGCATGATTTTCTCGGTCGTGCAGCGGCGGCCGCTCTTCGGGACGCTCCGCTGCCTGGGTGTCACGCCGGTCGAGATCGGCTTGCTGGTGCTGGTCGAAGCGGTAGCGATCGGCATCCTCGGCTCCGCGCTGGGTCTCGGCCTCGGTCTCATCCTGGGCCAGGGCGCCATCCAGTTGGTGGCGCAGACGATCAACGACCTCTATTTCGTCGTGACGGTGCGCGGGGCTATCGTCCCGACCGAAAGCCTGGTCAAAGGCGCGGCCCTGGGCATCCTGGCGAGCGTGATCTCGGCGGCGCTGCCGGCTTGGGAAGCTGCCGCCGCACCACCACGGCTGACGCTCGTGCGCTCCGATATCGAGCATCAGGCGCAGCGGGTTGTGCCGCTTACAGCACTGGCCGGACTGACCGGCTTGATTGCTGGCGGCGCGCTACTGGCGATCACGCCGACCGCGCTCTCGACCGCATTACGCCAGTTCCTTGGCCCAGCCTCGACTGCCGGCGCTCAGAATACCCTGACCGTCAGCTTCGCCGGCATCTTCCTCATCACCGTAGGTTTCGCACTGCTGGCTCCCGGCGTCACCCTGCTGCTGATGCGTGGCGCCGTGCCGGTCACGAACAGGCTCTTCGGCGTGATCGGCCGCCTTGCGCCGCGCAGCATCACCGGCGCGTTGAGCCGCACCGCGGTCGCGATCGCTGCGCTGATGGTCGCCGTCTCGGTCGTCATTGGCGTCGGGCTGATGGTGGGCAGCTTTCGAAGTACTGTCGTGACGTGGCTCGGCCAGACGCTGTGGGGCGATATCTACGTCTCGGCGCCAAGCTTGACCGCGACGCGCTCGGCTGTACCGCTCGATCCCGTGCTGCTCGAGATCGCCCGAAGCTGGCCGAGCGTGGCACGCGCCGATGTGTTGCGTTCCGCGGATGTCGGTTCTCCCGCCGGCCCCATCGCCATTGCCGCCGTCTCGGACGCCGACTTCACGGCGCCGCGCGTCTTCGTCTCGACGGATGGCGGTCGCCCCGCCGTGGCCGAGGCGGTCAAGCGCGGCGCGGTGCTGGCGAGCGAGCCGTTGGCGAACCGGCTGAACTTGCCGCCGCGCGGCGCGACCGTTGTGCTGAACACCGATCGCGGCCCGCAGACATTCCCTGTGGCGGGCATCTATCGCGACTACTCCTCAAACCAGGGCACGGTGATGATGTCGCTCGACCTCTACCGCAACGCGTGGAACGACCCGGCGATCACCGCGATCGCGCTCAAGCTGGCGCCGGGCGCCGATATCGACGCGACGGCCCAGGCATTGGCGGATCGTCTGGCGGAATTGCCGGGCGGAGGCAGTGCGATCGTCCGGCCCAACGCTGCGCTGCGCGACGAGGCGCTCGCTGTCTTCGACCGGGCGTTTGCGATCACCGGCGCGCTGCAATTGCTGGCCGCGGTCGTCGCGTTCATCGGCATCCTCAGCGCGCTGCTCTCGCTCCAGTTGGAGCGGGCGCGCGAGTTAGGTGTGCTGCGTGCGGTCGGTCTGACCGTCCGCCAGTTGCGCGGGGCGGTACTGCTGGAGACGGGGCTGATGGGAGCCGTGGCCGGACTGCTGGCGATGCCGACCGGCCTGACGCTCGCCATGATCCTGATCTACATCATCAACCGCCGTTCCTTCGGCTGGACGCTGGAGCTACGCCTCGAACCGGGCCTCTTCCTGCAGGCGTTGGCGCTGGCTGTGCTTGCGGCACTGCTGGCGGGCATCTACCCGGCGGTGCGTATGGGGCGGATGTTGACCGCGGAGGCGCTGCGCGGGGAATGAGGCTGCG
>JALOOE010000618.1 GCA_025454565.1 Anaerolineae bacterium | reverse complement strand
TTTCTGGGATACCTTCGCCGGCGGTTTCTTTGGGCAATCAGATGACGCCGTTTTCCGTATCGAGGCATATCCCAGTTATCGCCCAATGACGAGTACCGTACCAGGCCCCTATCCATGGCCTTACGCCTCTGCACAAACCTTTCCCTTTCGCGTGCGTGGTACGCAGGTGCGGGTCTTCAGCAACACTGTGGCCGCCAGCAACGCGCTCTCTGAAACGCTGGTCTATCGCCTCCCTGCCGATAAGGAGCGTGGAGCTGCACCTCTCGGCAGCCTCGAGAAGCCATTTCGCACCGCAGCCAGCGGCTTCCTGCAAGGCCGCGCGGAAATCAGGACAAGCAAAACGGTGACCGAAAGCGACAAATTGGTTGCGGTCTGGCCCTCCGCCGTGGTCACTGCGACCACGCCCACGCGGCTCTATGCCAGCACCGAGACCTTCCCGATAACGGCAACCGCCGGCTCGCCCATCCAGTCACGCCTGGTCATCTCCGATGCCCGGCGCATCGCCGTCATCAACGTGTGGGCGGACATCTCCACGACCATGCCGATCACCTTGAGCCTGATAACGCCAGGCGACGACCGGATCCCAGTGCAAGCCGGGCTTTTGCCGCCTGGGGAACCCCTTTGCGATGAGGAGACAACGAGTCGCGCCTGCGGATTGGCTGCACGACGCATCTTTACGCCAACCCTGGCCTCGCCGCTCGCCTCCCTGGCCGACGGCGCGTGGACGCTTGAAGTAGCCACAGCGATGACCGAGCCGGTGCAACTGCTGGGATGGGGCCTGGCGTTGAAGCTCAGTCCACTGAACTTTACCAGCGCCGCGCCCGTCGTCGGTGGGCTGGATGCCTACCCGGTCACAACCGGCGGGGTGCAAACGCTGACGGTGAGCAGCAAGAACCCGCTGCTGCTGTTCGACCTCAATGTGGCGCTGGAATGGAACGCGGTCAACGATGAGCGCTACCAGGCGCAACTCAGCGCCAACCTGCGCCGCGCTTCCGAGCTGCTCTACGACTGGACCAACGGCCAGGTCGCCCTGGGCAATGTGCGCGTTTACCATGACGCGCGGCGTAACACCCTGCCCGATGGCACGAGTGCCTGGAACAACGCCCACGTCCGCGTCTACGCCAGCAATCGTCTGCGGCCCAATGCCGACCAGGGCGGGATCATCTCTGAGCCTTTCACCGAGACGGTGCAGATCAACAACCTGCCCAAGTTTATCGGCTATCTGCCCGGCCAGGTGCGCATGGGCGCAAGCTGGAACCGCTACGGCGACGCCACGACCGGCAATCTGGGCGATGATTGGCCCGCAGCGTTCGCTCACGAGTTAGGGCACTATCTGCTCTTCCTGGATGACAACTATCTCACGCTAAAAGACAACCTCCTGGCGCCGCTGCAGGACGAGGATTGTCAGGGCGCCATGAACAACCCGTACAGCAACGTCTACAGCGAGTTTCATCCCGACCAGGGCTGGGAAACGACAAGGTGCAAAGACACCCTATCAGAACTAAACACAGGGCGTCCAGATTGGCAGACGATCCAACGTTTCTATCCGGAAGTGATTGCACCTACCGGTGTTTTCACGAGCGTCCTCTCCGGCCCGAGCGTGCTGCCGCTGGCGGTGACACAGGTGAACTGGATGGCGCAAGCCCTGGATCAGTCGGGTACAGAGATCATTGCTTCTACAGCTCCGCTGGAGGTCCCGATCTTCTATCTCAAGTCAGCCAAACCGGGCGATACCTCCGAGGCCAGCAGTGAGGCACGCGCCTTCCTCTTTCAGGACGTACCTTATCCCGCTGTCATTGATCTCGGCCAACCCGGCAAAGATCAAATCTATGCCCGTGGCGCACGACCGCTCGATTGGCTGTGCGTGTATGACCACCCTCAGAATCTCGTCGGCTGCAAAGAGGTCGTGGCCGGGGACGATCAGATCCTCATGCAGCCATCATCAGACTGGAAACCCCAACTCCTCATCACCCCGGTGACGACGCGTACACTCCAGATCAGTGTGACGCTGCCGTTGGCTGCTGATAGCACGGAGCCAAAACAGAGTGCAAGGCTGTATCCCATGGACGCTCCGGCACTACCACCCATCTCTCTGACCCGCACGAAAACCGATTCGCAGGTTATTTACAGCGGCATCATCACAACAACGGAGCCGGTTCTGGAAGGCTACGTGTGGGTCGGCAACCCCGACGACATGCTCGACCCCCACCAGGCTATCACCGAGTTCGCCATCGGAGGCAACCCGGTGCGCATCTGGGCGCTGCGCTCGCCCTCCGACCCGCGCAACGTCCGCATTCGCGCCTTGCGTGTCCGCATCCGGGCCCTGCGCGCGCCGACAGCCTCGGTTGATGGGCAAGTGATGGTGTATCCCGATGAAAGGAAGTTGCCGTTGGACAAGGAATGGTCCTTCACCCTGCAACCCGCCACGCGACTGCCGGCTGAACTCCCCTGGGCGACCCCTGTCGGCCGCGCCTATTGGCTGACGGCTTCGGAGAACATCAGGCGTGAGGGCTTTGGGCAAAGCTCGATCACGTTCGAGTATCTGAAGTCCGACATTCCGTACGCCGATCCTGCCCACGAGCGACAAGTTCTTGACATTTACGCGCCGGACGGAGCGAAGGATCGCCCGGTCATCTTCTGGATCCACGGTGGCGGCTGGCAGGCAGGCGACAAGACGGACGTGCAGATCAAGCCGCGCGTGTTCGTCGAGCGCGGCTTTGTCTT
>JALOOE010000617.1 GCA_025454565.1 Anaerolineae bacterium | reverse complement strand
CAAACTCGAACTCGGCGGGATCGCTCCAGTGCGCGCGGTAGCTCTGGCAACGTTGATCGTTGCAGCAATCGAAGGCGGCATCGTGTTGACACGCGCACAGCGCAGCGCGGCGTCTCTGGAGCAGATCGCGGACGAGTTGTATCGCGTGGTGAGCGCAGCGGCCGGTTAGCGAAGCGCACAACCGGCACCGCGCTTTTTTGTTTGGATAATCTATACTGACTGGTCTATCGAGACACATCAAGGAGCAAATGATGAAACTGACCATCTTCGGCGCCACCGGCCGGACCGGCCGTCTGTTGGTGGAGCAAGCATTGGCGGCCGGGCACGAGGTCACCGCGTTCGCCCGCAACCCGGCCAAATTGGAGCAGACGCACGCTCTTCTGCGTGCCGTACAGGGTGACCTGACCAACGCGGCGCAAATCGAGGCAGCGATCCAGGGCGCGGATGCCGTGTTGAGCGTGTTGGGGCCGAGCAACAACCAGGCGACCTTTGAGATCAGCCGCGGGATGGATCTGATCCTGTCCGCCATGCAAAAAACCGGTGTGCGCCGTCTGGTCATCTCGGCCGGCGCGGGCGTGCGCGATCCGCAGGATAAGCCCGGCGTCTTCGACAAGATGATCGGCGCACTGCTCAAAGCGACCTCGCGCAACGTCGTGGAGGATATGATGCAGGCGGTGGCAAAGGTGCGCGCCTGCGACCGGGATTGGACCATCGTGCGCGTGCCCATGCTGACCGATGACCCGGCCAAAGGCGCTATCAAGATCGGCTATTTGGGTGGCGGCGTGAGCACGCGCATCTCTCGCGCCGATATGGCCGCGTTCATCCTGAAGCAGGCCAGTGACCGCACTTATCTGCAGCAGGCGCCGGTCATCAGCAATTGAGTTGAGTGTTCGAGGTCGCGAGGACTTTGAACATTTCGATGTCACAAGAAGAGGCAAAATCGTGACTGCAAAGATCCTGGTGACCGGCGCGAGCGGCAACGTGGGGCGCGAGGTCGTCAGCTCCCTGTTGACGCGAGGGGCAGCCGTGCGAGTTGCCGTGCTCGACACGGACGACGCCAGCAAAGTGTCCGGAGAAACTGTCGAAAAAGTGCGCTTCGACTTCGGCGCACCGGAGACATGGGGGCCGGCATTGGCGGGCGTCGAGCGCATGTTCCTGATGCGGCCGCCGGCCATCGCTGATGTGGCGCGCTATGTCAATCCGGTGGTGGATGCGGCGCAGGCGGCCGGCGTGCAGCAGATCGCGTTTCTGTCGCTGCTGGGCGTCAACCCTCGCACGCCCCATTGGCAAGTGGAACAGAAGCTTCAAGCGAGCAGTGTGCCCTATACCTTGTTGCAGCCCAGCTTCTTCATGCAGAACCTGAACACCTTCTACGCAGCAGGCATCCGCGAACGCGATGAGATCTATCTGCCCGCTGGTCGGGGCAAAACCAGCTTCGTGGATGTGCGCGACATCGGCGCGGCCGCTGCGGTCGTGCTGACCCAGCCAGGGCACACTGGTCGGGCCTACGAGTTGACCGGCCCGGAAGCGTTGGACTACACCCAGGTGGCGGATATCTTTACGCGTGTGCTGGGACGCCAGATTCGCTACGCCCGGCCCACACCGGCCGAGTATGCCCGGCGGCTGCGCGAGCAGGGGTACGCCGACGAATTTGTCCAGGTGCAGGGGATGCTCTACTTCCCGGTGCGCATGGGCTGGGGCGCCAAAATCACACCGGAGGTGGCGCAGCTTCTTGGTCGGCGTCCGTACGCTATGGCGCAGTATGTGGCCGACTACGCCGACTGCTGGCGACCGGCGCTGTCGCATGCGCCTGCGGAACGCCCAGAGCGGCGCTGGCAGCCGGTGGCCGGCCTGATGCGACTGTTGGGCATATGGTGATCATCTTCGCCTCGTCGCAAGCTCTGAGGCAAATGCCGTCACGGCCTGGGCCACCTCGGGCCAGGCCGCGTTGGCTGGCGCCATCAGGTCGTGCGCGGCCGGCGCCTCCCGATATTGCGGCGGCCTGGTGAAACGCCCCAGCAGCTTCCGCGTCTGGCTCGCCCGCACGACTTCGTCACGTGTGCCCTGCACGACGAGTGTGGACGTCGTGATCTGGGGCGCGGCCCGGTAGGCGTCCTGGCCGATCTCCAAGACCTGTTCGATCAGGCTCAGAGGGATAGGTATCTCACGGATGGCCTGCTGCACCTGCGGATCTTCCAGGTCGAGGCCGGGCATGAAGCCTGCAATGGCGTGGCGGAACCGTGGATCTGCGAAATTCGCGCGCTGCAACGGGCGAAACGATCCCGGCAGGAACGGGCGCAGCGCGCCGCCCGTCACCCGCAGCCAGGCGCGTTCCTGCCACCAGAACGGCGCCAGCAGCGCCAACCCGTCCGGCGGCGCATCCCCCGCGCTGGCGCTCAGGCTGACCGCCGCGCCCATCGAATAGCCGGCGAGCAAGAGCGGGCGATGCCCGGCCTGACGCAGCGCCGACAGCGCATCTTCCACGGCGGCAATCCACTCGCCCCGGTGACGCTGCGACAACGTCGCGATCTCCGGGCCGAAGCCGGGCAACAGCAATCCGTGAACCGTCCAGCCATCCTGGTGCAGCATCTCAGCCAGCGGGCGCATCTCGGCCGGTGTGCCGGGGAAGCCGTGCACCAGCACTGCGGCCGGCGCCCCTCCCTCAAGCTGAAAGGCGCGATGTTCCGGGCCCTGAAATACGGCGAGATCGGCAACGCGAAATTCCCTC
>JALOOE010000616.1 GCA_025454565.1 Anaerolineae bacterium | reverse complement strand
TGGCGGTCACGTCTTTCACGCCGCCCATCAACCAGAGCAGGATGTCGAGCGAATGCGTGCCGAGATCGCCGAAGCCCCCCACGCCGGCCTGCGCCGGGTCGGCCATCCAGCGCCACTCGGTGTCGAACCAGCCCTTGAGCGACCCGGCATGGCAGTTTGTGTGCCGGATGCGGGTGATCGTGCCGAACGCGCCCGCGCCGATCTGCTCGCGGAGGAAGAGGTGGAGCGGGTTCCCGCGCTGGAAATAGCCGGTTTGGAACAGGACGCCCGCCTTCTTGATGGCAGCCGCCATGCGATAGGCGTCGGTTGCGCCCAGGCCCAGCGGCTTTTCGGCGAAGATGTGCTTCTTAGCGGCCGCGGCCGCCAACACCAACGGCTCATGCCGGTCCGTCTCCGAGCAGATGACGACGCCGTCGATCTGCGATCGGTCCACACCGCGCCAACTTCAGCGATCGTGTGCGAGTTCAGCGCCTCCGCCTGCTTGGCGGCGCGCTCCGGCTGGTGATCCCAGACATATTTGACCGTGACATCGCTCCGGGCTTGCAGCCGCTTGACGAAGCCCGGCGTGTGAATATGCCCGCATCCTACAAGCGCTATTGTTGCCATGCGATTCTCCTTTTCACCACGGAGACACGGAGACGAGAGATAGAGATAGAGATAGAGAGACTCCGTGTCTCCGTGGTTTCCTCTTAATCCAGCACGATTTCCTTGCCTGCGACCTGGCTGCGATAGATGCCGTCCAGGATGCTCATGACCTGAAGTGATTGCTCGGCCGGGACCGGCGAGGGCGCGCCACTATCGACCGCCTTCACGAATTCGACGCATTCCAGCGCGTGCGGCTCCAGCGTGTCGGCCATGAGCTTCAGGGCGCAGTTGTACTGCTGGCGCGTGGCGTAGTTGGAGCGGTAAATCTCGCCCTTGGGCCAGTGCGAGCCGGCCTGCGTGCCATAGAGCCACATCTGCATGTCTTCGCCCTGCGTGTCGTGGTGGAGCAACCAGCTCACCTCCAGCACCAGCGTCGCGCCGTTCTTGAAGCGCACGAACGCCGCCGCGAAATCCTCTACGTCGAACTCCTGGGGGATTGGCCCACCGCCCATGATGTTCGTGAAGACGCCCGGCTGGTGCGCCAGTTCGGCCCGCGCCACGCCGGTGACGGAATGCGGCTCAGGATTGCCCATGAACCAGAGGGTCAGGTCGAGGATGTGCACGCCAATGTCGATGCACGGCCCGCCGCTCGAATGCTTCTTCATGATGAAGCCGGGGCGGTTCGGCGCGGCCGCGCGGCGCAGCATCCAGCTCCGGGCGTGGTAGATGTCGCCGAGGGTGCCCGAATCGATCTCAGCCTTCATCGCCTTGGATGCGCCGCGGAAGCGGAAGTGCTGCGCGGTCATCAGCAGCTTGCCCGTCCGGTCACGCGCGGCGATCATATCGCGGATCGCCGTGGGGTTGGGCGCCAGCGGCTTCTCGCAGATGACGTGCTTGCCGGCTTCCATCGCCGCGATGCTCAGCGGCGCGTGGTAGTTGTTCGGCGTG
The DNA here is from genome assembly GCA_025454565.1 of Anaerolineae bacterium. Lineage (GTDB taxonomy): Bacteria > Chloroflexota > Anaerolineae > CG2-30-64-16 > CG2-30-64-16 > JALOOE01. The sequence goes on along the minus strand of JALOOE010000616.1, from coordinate 1,960 downwards.
CAAACGTCAATGATGTCGATATCGGGATTGCGGAACAGGTCGGCCGCGTCGGTGGTCAGGCCGGGCACCTTCCACTCGGCGCCGAACTTCTCCACGGCCGCGCGGTCGATATCGCACGCAGCCACGACTTCGCTGATGCCGGACGCATTCCAACCGGGCATATGCGTCTTGGCAATCCCGCCGACGCCGATGACGCCTACTTTGTAGGTCTTGGACATGAGATCCTTCCTCCGCGATGAGTGAATTGTCGCAAGATGATGCCGACAAGAGGGTGATAACGATATGGGTATTCTAGCAGGCGCGGGGGTCTCTGTCAAAGCGGTCGCACCGCGCGGGATAGGGTCGTGAATTGCCAAAAACGCAAAGCAGGCGACAATAAGGCACACGAGTACGCAGACTGATCTTCACGTCCTGCGAGACGGCTGCAAACGCAATCTGATCTCATGAAGAGGAGCAGAAGCGATGCCCAGTCATTTCACCCTGCGGATGCAATTCGGCCCGCACCAGGATCCCCAGGATGTGGCCCAGCAATTGCAGCGCCTCGTCGCCGAAGCGCCCGTGGACGAGATCATGTTCTTCTATTTCGCGGAGGAACAGAACGACGGCCACGAGACGCTCGGGCGCGTGCGGGAATGGGTTGAGCGTTCGCGACCGTACCGCGCGGCGATGCAGCGCGCCGGCATTCAGATCAGCCTCAACCCCTGGCACAGCCTTTTGCATTGCGATCGCGGTCGCACGCTGAAGCCGGGGCAGGAGTGGCAGGCCATGGTCGATTTCCGGGGCAACGCAGCCGCTGCGGTCGTCTGCCCGCTCGACGGGAACTGGCAGCGTTACTTCATCGAGACACTGCGTCTCTACGCTGCGGAGGGGTTCCGCGTGGTGTGGATCGACGACGACATCCGCTACCACAACCACGCGCCGCTCGACTGGGGCGGCTGCTTCTGCCCGCTGCACGTGGCCGAGTTCAACCGGCGGGCGGGGCTTCAGGCTACGCGTGAAGAAATCGTGCGGGCCTGTCTGGCGCCGGGCGCGCCGCATCCGTGGCGCGCGATCTGGCTGGACATGTGGCAGGAGACGCTGCTGGCGTTTCTCGACGCGTGTCGCGACACTTTGGCCGCCGGTGGCGCGCAGATGGGGTTGATGTCCAGCAGCATGGAGGCCCACGGCGCAGAGGGGCGACGGTGGGAAGAGTGGTGGGCGACCTTCGGGGGTGATCCCGCCCGCGGCGGGCGGCCGCCTGTCCACCGGCCGCACTTCTGGGCCTACGGCGATGCGACCGGCCCCATGTTGATCCACGGCATCGCGGCTCTCGACCAGAACCGCTCCATCCAACCGCCCGCGTTGGAGACCGGCCCGGAGATCGAGAACTTCTACTACGGGCGCTGGAACAAATCGTTTCGCCAGACCTTCGCCCAGATGGCCGTGGCGCACATCCTCGGCTCGACCAACCTCAATATCAGCATGTACGACTTCATGGGCAACCGCCCCGATGACGAGCCGGAACGCGCCGCGTTCCTGAAGCGGGTGCGCCGCGGGTGCGCCCAAACCTTGATTGGCTGGCCGATGCCTTCCCGATGGGACTGCAGAGCGTGGGTGTCGGCGTGCCCTGGTCGCAGGAGATGGGCCGGACGATTCGTACCGGGCATGGCGAGTCGTGGTTCGAGCTGCATTGCCCTAGCCGAGGCTGGGCCTATTGGCTGGGTGCGGCGGGCGTGGCGTTCTCGGCGCATGCGCAAGCGCGCGTCAACGCGCTGGCCGGGCCGCTGGTGTGGAGCTTCGATGACGCGACCCTCAAGCGCTGGTTGGCGGCCGGTCTGCTGCTGGATGGCGTCGCCGCGGCGATCCTGGTCGAGCGCGGGTTGGGGGAGTGGATCGGTGTCCATGCCTGCCGCTGGATCACCCAGGACGATGCGCTCTATTCGCAGGAGGAATGCCGGGATGCGGCCTTCAGCCTGCGTGT